>NZ_JAZDCI010000007.1:0-111815 GCF_036312245.1 Brachymonas sp. J145
CTATCAGGAGCTGCACCAGCGACATGGAGTCACGTGCTCGATGACAGATGGCTATGATTGCTATCAGAATGCGCTGGCCGAGCGGGTCAACGGCATTCTAAAGACAGAGCTTCTGCTGCATCGTCCGGCTGACTTGGCTCAGGCACGGCGCATGGTGGCTGAATCTGTGCAGATCTATAACCACGAGCGGGTTCATACTTCGCTGAAAATGCAAACGCCCGATGCGATGCATCGGGCATCATTGGCCGCAACTGCAGGAGCAGCCTGCCAATTTGTGGTGTCAACCTAATTCAGGACGGGTCACTGCACAGTGGCATTGCAAGTCAATCCATCACCCACGGCCCCACCCAGCTCCCCGCCGCTCCACCATGCCGTGCAGCAAGTTCCTGTACCGCGAGCGATTCGATTTCCGAATCACCTGCAATTCCGCACCCAACGGCTGACAGGCAGTGTTGAATCATTGACGGCACCAACCATAACGGGACTCCGATGGAGTCCCGTTATGGTTCAGGGCTTGCGCGCCTGGCCTTGGCTTAGTGCTTGGTCGCCTGGCGCTTGCTGCGCACCGGCTTCTTCGCCTTGGCCACCGGCACATCCGGCAGCTCCTCGTCGGCATCCGGGCCTTCTGCCGGCTCGGCACCAGGCAGCGGCTCCGGCTGGCGCTCCAGCGCAATCGCCAGCACCTGGTCGATCCACTTGACCGGCGTGATCTCCAGGCCTTGCTTCACGTTGTCCGGAATTTCCTGCAGGTCCTTCATGTTCTCTTCAGGGATGATGACCTGGCGGATACCGCCACGCAGGGCCGCCAGCAGCTTTTCCTTCAAGCCGCCGATGATGGTGACCTCGCCACGCAGCGTGATCTCGCCGGTCATGGCCACATCGCTGCGCACCGGGATGCCGGTCAGCGCCGAAATCAGCGCAGTCGTCATCGCCGCACCGGCGCTCGGACCGTCCTTGGGCGTAGCGCCATCGGGCACGTGGATGTGGATGTCCTTCTTCTCGAAGGCCTCGTCGGCAATGCCAAGCTGGCCGGCACGGCTGCGCACCACGGTACGCGCCGCTTCCACCGATTCCTTCATCACGTCGCCAAGCGAACCGGTACGCTGGATCACGCCCTTGCCCGGCATGATGGCGGTCTCGATCGTCAGCAGTTCGCCACCGACCTCGGTCCAGGCCAGGCCCACCACTTCACCCACCTTGTTGGCTTCGGACGCGCGACCAAAGCGGTGACGGCGCACGCCCAGGTAGTCGTTCAGCTTCTCGCCATCGACCGTGACCTTGCCCTCGACCTGCTTGAGCTGCACCTGCATCACCACCTTGCGGCAGATCTTGGCCAGTTCGCGTTCCAGGCCGCGCACGCCGGCTTCACGCGTGTAGTAGCGCACGATGTCGCGGATGGCCTCGTCAGCCACTTCCAGCTCACTGTCCTTGACGCCGTTGTTCTCCATCTGCTTGGGCAGCAGGTAGCGGCGCGCGATATTGACCTTCTCGTCCTCGGTATAGCCGGACAGGCGGATCACTTCCATGCGGTCCAGCAGCGCAGCCGGGATCTTCATGGAGTTGGAAGTCGCCACGAACATCACGTCGCTCAGGTCAAAATCCAGCTCGACATAGTGGTCGTTGAAGGTGTGGTTCTGCTCCGGATCCAGCACTTCCAGCAGCGCGCTCGACGGATCACCACGGAAATCCGCGCCGAGCTTGTCGATTTCGTCCAGCAGGAACAGCGGGTTGCGCGTGCCGGCCTTGGTCAGGTTCTGCAGGATCTTGCCCGGCAGCGCGCCGATATAGGTACGGCGGTGGCCACGGATCTCGGCCTCGTCGCGCATGCCGCCCAGCGCCATGCGCACATACTTGCGGCCGGTCGCCTTGGCAATCGATTGTCCGAGCGAGGTCTTGCCCACGCCCGGCGGGCCCACCAGGCACAGGATCGGTGCCTTGATCTTGTCCACGCGCTGCTGCACCGCCAGGTATTCGACGATGCGTTCCTTGACGCGCTCCAGGCCGTAGTGGTCTTCGTCCAGGATGCGCTGCGCCTCGGCCAGGCTGGTCTTGATGCGGGTCTTCTTGCTCCAGGGCAGGTTGACCAGCACATCCAGGTAGTTGCGCGCCACGCCGGCCTCGGCCGACATCGGCGACACCAGCTTGAGCTTGCGCAGTTCGGATTCGGCCTTGGTCAGCGCAGCCTTGGGCATGCGTGCGGCACGGATCTTCTTTTCCAGCTCTTCCAGGTCGGCGCCCTCTTCGCCATCGCCCAGTTCCTTCTGGATCGCCTTGACCTGTTCGTTCAGGTAAAAGTCGCGCTGGCTCTTTTCCATCTGGCGCTTGACGCGGCCGCGGATGCGCTTGTCCATGTTCAGGATATCGAGCTCGTGCTCGATGCGCGCAAACAGGAACTCCAGGCGCTGCTGCACCGGGCCCTGATCCAGCACCTGCTGCTTGTTTTCCAGGCTCAGCGGCAAATGGGCGGCAATCGTATCGGCCAGGCGGCCCACTTCGTCGATGCCGGTGATGGAGGTCAGGATCTCCTGCGGCACCTTCTTGTTGAGCTTCACGAACTGGTCAAAGGACTGCATCAGCGCGCGACGCAGCGCCTCCTGTTCACGGCCAGCCTCCTCGGTGGCCGGCTTTTGCGTTTCATCGGCAGCCACCGGCAGCACCTTGGCGGTGAAATACTCGTCGCCTTCGGTCACGGATTCGATGCGTGCGCGCTGGCGGCCTTCCACCAGCACCTTGACGGTGCCGTCGGGCAGCTTCAGCAACTGCAGGATGGAGGCCACGCAGCCGGTCTCGAACATGTCCTCGATGGTCGGTTCATCGTCGGCGGCCGACTTCTGGGCCACCAGCATCACGGTGCGATCCGCTTCCATCGCGGTTTCCAGCGCCGCAATGCTCTTGGGGCGGCCCACGAACAGCGGGATCACCATATGCGGAAACACCACCACATCGCGCAGCGGCAGCATGGGCAGCTCAACGCTTTCGGGGGGCAGATAGGCAAAATCGGTCATGTAGGCGTACTCTCGTATTCTAGGTTCAGCTACCAGTTATGGGCGCTGTGCACGGATATTCAAGCATGGAATCCATGCAGCCTGCGTCTGGCGCAAAAAAAGCCCGCCGGCTGGCGGGCATCTGGCCTGAAAGCCTCAGGAGGCCTTCTTCTCGGCCTTGCGGTACACCAGCATCGGAGGCTTGCCTTCGGCCACCACCGAGTCGTCCACCACCACCTTCTCGACGTTGTCGAGGTCGGGCAGTTCGAACATGGTGTCCAGCAGCGCCTGCTCCATGATGGAGCGCAGGCCACGGGCGCCGGTCTTGCGCTCCATCGCCTTCTGCGCAATCGCCTTCAGCGCCGATTCGCTCACCTCCAGCTCCACGCCTTCCATCTGGAACAGCTGGCTGTACTGCTTCACGATCGCGTTCTTCGGCTGCGTCAGGATCTGCACCAGCGCGGCTTCATCCAGTTCGGCCAGCGCCGTCACCACCGGCAGGCGGCCGATCAGCTCGGGAATCAGGCCGTACTTGATCAGGTCTTCCGGCTCGATGCTCTGGAACATCTCGGTCAGGCTGCGGTTTTCCTTGCTGCGCACCTCGGCACCAAAACCGATGCCGGAGCCTTCGGTACGGCGCTCGATCACCTTTTCCAGGCCGGCAAAGGCACCGCCGCAGATGAACAGCATGTTGGTGGTATCGACCTGCAGGAAATCCTGGTTCGGGTGCTTGCGGCCGCCCTGCGGTGGAATGCTGGCACGCGTGCCTTCGATCAGCTTCAGCAGCGCCTGCTGCACGCCTTCGCCCGACACGTCGCGCGTGATGGACGGGTTGTCGGACTTGCGCGAAATCTTGTCGATCTCGTCGATGTAGATGATGCCGCGCTGGGCACGCTCGACATCGTAATCGCAGCTCTGCAGCAGCTTGGTGATGATGTTCTCGACGTCCTCGCCCACGTAGCCGGCTTCGGTCAGCGTGGTGGCATCGGCCATGACGAAAGGCACGTCCAGCATGCGCGCCATGGTCTGCGCCAGCAGCGTCTTGCCGGAACCGGTCGGGCCAATCAGCAGGATGTTGCTCTTGCTCAGTTCGACCTGGTCCGTCGTGCCCTGCTTTTCCTGGTAGCGCAGGCGCTTGTAGTGGTTGTAGACCGCCACTGACAGCGTGCGCTTGGCCGCTTCCTGGCCAATCACGTAGTTGTCGAGGTTGTCCTTGAGTTCGGCCGGCGTCGGCAGGCGATCCGCCACCGGAGCGGCGTCGTCCGGGCTCGCGCTCTCGTGCAGGATTTCGGTGCACTGTTCGATGCACTCGTTGCAGATGAAGACGGAGCGGCCACCATGGCTGCCCGACACCATCTGCTTGACCTCGTCCTGGCTCTTGCCGCAGAACGAGCAGTGCGTGGTCGTACCGGGCTTGTCTTTTTGGGTTGTCATGCAATCAGGCCATGCGATCAAGGTCGCAGGCAAATATCAGGGAAAAACAGGAAACCGCCAGACCTGCAGGCCCGGCGGTCATCATGGGACTCAGACCGCTTCGCCGCGCTGGCGGATCACCTGGTCCACCAGGCCGTAATCACGCGCTTCTTGCGCGGCCATGAAGTAGTCACGCTCGGTATCACGTTCGATCTTGTCCAGCGGCTGGCCGGTGTTGGTGGCCAGGATCTGGTTCAGCTCCTTGCGCAGGCGCAGGATCTCGCGCGCATGGATCTCGATGTCCGTGGCCTGGCCCTGGGCACCACCCAGCGGCTGGTGGATCATGACGCGCGAGTTGGGCAGGCAGAAGCGCTTGCCCTTGGCGCCGGACGACAGCAGGAAGGCGCCCATGCTGGCCGCCATGCCCATGCACAGCGTGGACACATCGGGCTTGATGAAGTTCATCGTGTCGTAGATCGCCATGCCGGCGCTGACCGAGCCACCGGGCGAGTTGATGTAGAAGGAAATATCCTTGTCCGGGTTTTCGCTTTCCAGGAACAGCAACTGGGCTACCACCAGGTTGGCGGTCTGGTCGTTCACCGGGCCGACCAGGAACACCACACGCTCCTTCAGCAGGCGGGAATAGATGTCATAGGAGCGCTCGCCACGGCCGGATTGCTCCACCACCATGGGGATCAGGCCCAGGGCCTGGGCGTCGAGTGCACTGTTGCGCGAAGTTTGCATGCGTAGGGCTCCAAAGGTTTCCGGCCGGCTTGGCACCAGCCTGACTGTCATACATTATGACGGGAATGATGCTGAATAAATAAGGCCTGGGCGGCAGACTGCAAGAGTCTGACCACACAGGCCTGTCGGTACGGCCGGAACTGCCGGCCGTTACGGCATCAGTCTCAGACCGGCTGGTCCATCAGCTCCTGGAAGCTGACCTTCTTGTCGCTGACCTTGGCCTTGCCCAGCACGAAGTCGGTCACGTTGGCTTCCGTCACCACGGCTTCGATCTCGGACATGCGCTGCTGGTCGTTCAGGTACCAGCGGGCCACTTCTTCCGGCTTCTCGTAGCTGGCAGACAGGTCGTCGATGTAGGCCTTGATCTGCTCGGGCGTGGCCATCAGGTTCTCGGCACGCACCAGTTCGGCCACGATCAGGCCCAGACGCACGCGGCGCTCGGCTTGCGGCTGGAACAGCTCGGCCGGCAGTTCGGCGTTGGCGGCATCCTTCATGCCACGCTGCACCAGGTCCTGGCGCGCAGCCTGGGCCATGGCGTTGACTTCGGCCTGGATGCTGGCCTTGGGCAGGTCCAGCTCGGCGCTGTTGATCAGCGCGTCCATCACGGCGTTCTTGTTGCGGGCCAGCAGGCGGTACTTGACTTCGCGCTCCAGGTTCTTGCGGATGTCGGCGCGCAGGCCTTCCACGGTCGCATCACCCACGCCCAGCTGCTTGGCAAACTCTTCGTTCACTTCGGGCATGTTGGCAGCTTCCAGCTTCTGCACCGTCACCAGGAAGTCGGCGGTCTTGCCAGCCACTTCCTTGCCATGGTAGTCCTCGGGGAAGGCCAGCGGGAACGTCTTGCTTTCGCCGATCTTCATGCCGCGCACGGCGTCTTCAAATTCAGCCAGCATCTGGCCTTCGCCGACCAGGTACTGGAAGCCTTCGGCCTTGCCGCCGGCAAAGGGTTCGCCGTCGATCTTGCCTTCGAAGTCCACGGTCACGCGGTCACCGTCCACCGCCGGCTCGTCCTTGCCACGCTGGGCAAAGGTGCGACGCTGCTTGCGCAGGATGTCGATGGTGCGGTCGATAGCTTCGTCGTCCACTTCGGCAGCGATCTTCTCGACTTCGGTAGCCGTCAGGTCGTTGATCTTGACTTCGGGGAACACTTCGAACACGGCCTCGAACAGCATCTCGCCTTCGGCAGCGCCATCCTTCTCGCTGATGGCCGGCTGGCCAGCCACGCGCAGTTCGGCTTCATTGGCGGCCTGGTAGAACGCCTGGCCGACCTTGTCGTTGATCACTTCATACTGCACGGCCGGGCCGTACTGGTTGGCCACCACGCTGACCGGCACCTTGCCCGGACGGAAGCCGTCCATCTTCACGGTGCGAGCCAGGCGCTGCAGGCGCTTGGTGACTTCGTCCTGCACGTCTTTCACGGGCAGGGACAGGGTGATCTTGCGCTCGAGCTTCTCGAGGGTTTCGACATTCACGGACATGGATATTTCCTTTGCTGGATAGAAGGCAGGCAGCGGCAGCGGAGGCCGGCCTGCAAACTTGAAAACTCTGGTGCGCGGGGGGAGGGTCGTGAATCGTTATAGATCAACAATCTGCGAGAGACGCGCGTAACTGGCGCGTAGCCAGATTGCTGAAGTCGCAGAATTCCCCGTTGCACACGAACCGTAGATTATATGCTCTCCGTGCAGCGCCCTACTTCGACCACGCATCTACCAGCGCCTGGTGCCGCGCAGCACAGTCACGATGTGCGGCAATCTCATCCACAACCCACAGCGCCACACCCGCCCTGCTGCCGTCCGTGATTGGCTGCGGCCCAGGGCATGGGACAGCAAGATCAGCGGGTGGTGCCGGCATCTGCTGCACCACCGGCGATGGCTGCGTTGATGTTGTCGAGCAGCCCATCATCAAGGCACTGGCGATCACGATAGACAGGCCGATCAACGTACTGGACCACGGTTTCGCGCACGATGCGCGTTTGCTGCTTGTCATGGGCTTGCTCCTGCTGATATTGAGATGATGCAGCGCGGGCCTGCTCGGCCTGCTGCTGTTGCTGTTTGATGGCGGCACGCTCGGCGGCGGCCTTGGCCATGTCCCATTGCGTCTGCACGCGATCCGCACCGTGCGTGTCACCGCGCCAGTAGCCCAGGCCGGCAGCGATAGCCAGGGCCAGCAGAGCCGCCAGCCATACGCGCGGATCCAGCACGCTGATCATGCGTCCTCCGCTGCATAGCGCAGATTGCCGGCCACGCGTCGCGACCAGCCCTTGCCGAACGTGGGCCACGTTGTCAGCTTGGTGTAGAAGTCCAGCCGCTCAGCATTGAAGCGTGACAGCACATCGGTCACAGTCATCCTTCGCACAGCCGCAAGCGTCACAGGCCCGACCGCGCCATCATCAGCCACACCAACAGCACGCTGCAGGAAGCGCACTGCGTTGCCGATGCCGTGGTTCACGGCCGCATCGAACACCTGGAAGCCGATGGCCGAGTCGTACTGGTCAGCGCGCGCACGACCCCAATACGCCGTTCGGTAAATCTCGCGCGCCTGGTCCCGCGTCATGGCGCGCATGGGGCCGCTGTAGCCCTCGGCGCGCGCAGTACGCAATGTCACGCCCCAGTTGGTTTCTCCGCCTGGGTCGCGTGGATGGTTCACGTAGCCACCTTCATGGCCGATCAGTCGCTCAAACGCTTCGTCAAAATTCATCGCCCTGCCCTCCATACTTTCCAGGCCACACGGCCGCACAGAATTGCCACCGCCGCCGCCAGCATCGCATGCGGCAGTGGCGGCTGTTGCATCAGACCGGCCACACCCGACCATAGGCTGCCACCCACCAGCAGCACCCAGCACCACAGCGAAATATCGCTGGCCCGGTGCTGAACACGCGCAGCCTGGCAGACCGCATGCACGAAGATCACGCCGCAGCAGACGGCGTAGATCAGGCCCACAAGAGTCGGATCCATACATCAGCCCTCCACGCCCAGGACGCGGCGAATCTTTGTCATGATCGCAGCGCCGGCGTCTTTCAGTAACGTACCGGCCACCGGTGCCAGCCATGGCCAGGCTGCGCCCAGCAGCACAGCAATAGCTGTCTCGACCACGCCGCGCTCGATGCCCGGCGCATACTCTGCAGCTGCCGCGTGCGCCAGGACCGGCGCAAGGCCTGCAGCCAGCAGCATGCTGACCATGACGCTGCCCAGGGCGCGGATGCGGCCGACCGCTTTCTGCAGAGCAACTGCGGCCACGCCGGCCATTGCGCCGACTGCCATGAGCTCGATGCTCAGACCATGGAAAGAGCCGACGAAGCCGATAGCGCCGATGTTGATCACGTATGTTGCTGTTGTTGTTTGTGCTGGCATTATGTTGCCCAGTTAATGCGTCGATTGATCTCGTACCATGCAGAGCCAAATCACGTGTTTGTCATATACGTCCCAGATACATAAATTGTCTTTCCAGACATATCCGAATTTTTTGCCGGAACGAACGACCCAGCGGGAAACAAATTGATGCCAGAGCTATCTACAAATGCTTGCAGATTTGT
Source organism: Brachymonas sp. J145 (assembly GCF_036312245.1). Classification (NCBI taxonomy): domain Bacteria; kingdom Pseudomonadati; phylum Pseudomonadota; class Betaproteobacteria; order Burkholderiales; family Comamonadaceae; genus Allobrachymonas; species Brachymonas sp. J145. The sequence continues at coordinate 8,674 of NZ_JAZDCI010000007.1, forward strand.
TCCGGTGTTGCCCACAACAGAGGCTGCGCATCCCTCAATATTCTGGTACGGTGGTTTTGAAACAATTGCCGACTTATCGTCCGTCGTCGATGGGTACGTAATAGACAAGTTGAATGAAACCACTCCTCCAATTTTTGTGACCGTCGCTCTCGGATTAGTAAAAACCAGTCCCGCCCCCGAAGAATCTGATGGAACGTATGTTTCCTCAGAGTAGTCGTCAAGCGTATTCGGGTCTGTGCTCAATGCCTGCGCAGCAGGGAACTTAACAACAGTAGTCGCGATACCATTGTCATATTTCGCCGGTGAATTGTAGTTCAGTTCGGTCGCATCGCCGCCAGTTGCTACCGTTACGTTGTTTCCGAATGAATTTACAAACTTCGCCGTGCTATTACCTCCTACGATAATAGAAGATTTGAGTGTGATGACAAAATTCTTGCTGAACTGAATGTGTTTTCTCGGACTGTCTCCGAAGTTAATGAGCCCATCTGGAACTGTATTGTATGTATGGAACAGGCAATTATCTACCGTAATAGTATGAGCGAAATTCCCGTTATTGTCTTGCCGCGTCCAAATGGCGGATTTTCCCACAGTGGTCGTTCCCTGCGCGTTTTCAAACCAACACCCCTCAAACACAGGGAATGTAATGCCTGACAGCATGACGACAGTTGCCGTTGGAGTCAGTTGTTCAAAAATGCAGTCTCGGAAAACAACTTTGAAGCCAGTCTGAAACTCAACAATGGATTCCGGTGATCCGCAATTTGCAAATTCACACTGCTCGATAACGTTGATATTCGTAGTTGCCACTGTTGTGCTGCCGTCGCCGACGGTTCCAATTGACTCAATGGCCTTCATGTTGTTGCCGCCCCCGGCAAAATAAACGCCAAAGAAACATCTATAAATGTGGCACGCGATCATGTTGGCATTTATGCCATATGTCAATCTTGCATTAAAATTGCAATCAGCGATTTTCCAGTGTGATATGTATACGGTTGATGGAGAGTAGATCGCCCAACGTGTTTTTTTAGAATCATCGGAATCAAATGTAAGGTTCGTGATCGCTCCGAAGTCGGCATAAAATTGCTGCATCACACAGAAATAGCCGAAGATGCTTCCGCCGCCGGAGCCCATGATGATCGACCTCCCCTTAACACCCGTAATCTCGAAAATTTGTTGAGACAACGTGATGGAGCCGGTAATCCTGTATGTCCCAGCCGGGAAGAAAATAGATTTTGCAACATCGATTGCGGCCTGGATCGCCGCCGTATCGTCTGTTTTCCCATCGCCTTTTGCGCCGAACCACTGCGGGATGACGTGTCCGAATAACACTCGTTTCCAGCGACGACCGGCAGCGTCAACGATTACTGTGCCGCCGTTGTCCGTGCTCGTTGTATCTTCTGTGTCCAGCTGGAACGTGCCTGCAATGCCGTCCCGCGTCAGGATCAGGGTACGCGCCGTGCCACCATAGGAACGCAGATCGGCGTAGCCTGACATTGTCATGGCAGCTTCCGCACGCAGCGGATAGTCCAGCAGCAGCAGCGGCACCAGCACGCCACCAATGAATTTGCGCCGGCTGCGCACCCCGTCTTGGCCTTCATCTTTCGAGATTTCCACGATGTCACCCTCAGTCAGCGTCGATGCTGCTGATTGTGCCTGTGCGAGCGTGTCGAAGAAGCGAAGCGGGCCGATCGCTGACGCTGCAGCTTGGGCGTCATCTCGTGCCTGCGTGACCTGAGCCGCGATATCGAGCTGGCCGATGGTTTCGAGGTAACCGACTGCGGTGTTGATGGGCCCGATATTCTGCGCCACTTGCGTCATGGGACCGACATTGCCGGCCACCAGCTGCAGCTCGCTGATATTGCCAGCCACAGCAGCAACATCCGGCATCACCCGCGCAACTTCTGCGACATCCGCCATGCCGGAGGCCACCGCCTTGACAGGCTCGATGTCCGCAGCCAGAGCCTGCACGGTGCCGATATTGCCGGCCACGGTGTCGATGTTGCTTTCTTGTGACGCAACGTAATTGGCGCTCTCAGCCGCACGCTCTGCCGCAGCGGTTGCCACGTTCGCCCCGGTCAGCAGCTCATTGACAAGCGCTTCAGGCGTGGAGCCACTGGATACCGGCGTCTTGACCGAACGATTTACCTGCTCAGCCAGTTGCTGGATCTGGATCGTTGCGCGGTCCAGCGCCTGGTTGATCGTGGCCGGATAGAAGCCGCCCTGGTTCGTCAGGTCCAGATGCTGCAGGTACGGCACGTGGCTGGTGATGGTCAGCAGGTCGCCGGTCGCCAGCGGCGCAGGGATCTGCACCAGGCCGCCCGGCGACGTGTTCTGGTCCGGGTTCAGCGTCACGGTGTACTCGGTGCCCTGCACTGCATAGCGCTCGTTGCCGGAATCGTTGGTCAGCACAACGCCGACCTGATCGGCCGTGAACACCTTGAACGTGAACGGAAAAACCGTGGTCGTGTCGTTGCCGGTAAACGGCCCGGCTTTGCGGACCTCGCTGTTGATCGTCATGGACTCCCCCTGTGGATAGGGGGAAGTCTCAACGGTCAGCGGTCAGGTATGTGCACCGCGTCAATCTCTCGCCGGCGGACCCACAAGCAAGGACGTGATCGGCGCATCGCCCTCGTCCCATGCCTTCCAGCCGCGATAGCTACGGATCGCCTGCGTGGCCGGCAAGCCCAGCAGAGTACCCGTCAGGCGCGCCGATGACATCGCCAGGCCTTCGTCCAGCTCACCCTGCTGCGCCTGCTTCATCAGGCCACCGGCATCAGCGAAGGCGCGCGTCACGGCCGGACCGGTGTAGTCGTAGCCAGCCACCAGGCCGCTGGCTTCGCGCAAGCCTACCACTGCGCTCATCAGGTAGCCGGCCTGCCAGCCCAGCAGCCGCTTGCCCCAGGTCGCCAGGTCGTCATCATCGCCGCCCTCGCCCTTCAGCAGCATCAGCAGCAAGGACGGACCCATGGCCGGGATGACCGCCAGCATGGCCATGTCGCCCATCCAGCCGGCAATGCTGGCAGGACTGCGCCAGTTGGTGCTGGCCGTGCTTTCCGCCATCAGGTTGTAGGTCACGCTGAAGTAGCTGTAGAACATCGTCAGGAACGGATGGTTGCGCTGCACTGCAGCCAGGTCCTTGGTCTGGCCGCCGCCCTGCGACTCGATCACCGCCTGGTCGGCCATGCGCACAGCCTGCTCTTCGCTCAACCCCTGGTCGATGGCCTTGTCGTAAGCGCCCCACCAGGTCGGCACGTCAGCGATCAGCTGCATCTTCTGCATCAGGTAGAACAGACTGGCATCCGCCACCTGCCGCGCCTTGCCCTTCCCCTTGGACACCGTGGCATTGATCTGCGCCAGTTCCCGGTTGAAGGTCTTGTCGCGCAGCCGCATGAAGTCCGACTTCTCGCTGATCTCACGCATGCTGTTCTGGAAGCGTGCAGCATCGCCCAGCCAGTGGCGCATGCCGCTGATGACGTAGCGCGGGCCGATGCGGTACATGGATTGCGTCAGGCCGAAGGGCTGCATCAGCGCAGTCGTCATGCTCAGGCCCATGGTGCTACGTGCTACTGCGCCCTTCAGGTAGGCGGCCACCATGTCCATGGCATCCATCGTCTGCAGGTTGTCCGTGGCAATGCTCTTCACATGATCCTTCAGCGTGTCCAGGATCTCGTGGCCGTAATGGTCCCGGATGGCACCGGTAATGCGCTTGTCGCTCAGCATGCGGTTGGCATCGATCAGCCACTCATGCCAGGCCAGGTCATGCGTCACCTGCTGTACGTGCTGGGTGATGACGTTCAGGTCAAAAGCCAGCTTCTGGTTGACGTTCTCCTGGCGCGCCTTCGTGTGGCCACGGCGCGTGGTGGCACGGGTGTAAGCACCGGCCATCATCTCCTTGGCCTGCTGCGCCGCGTCGTTCGATGCCGCCCGATCGCTGGCCGCGGCATCGTACTTGATCGGGTAGTAGCCGCCGCGCATCTGCCGCTGGCTACCATCGGCCAGCGTGATCTCGAATGGCGCGGCCTCGACCTTGCCCGGCTCCTTGCCAGTCAGGCGTTTTTCCTTGGCAGCGACATCCGGCCAGTAGCTGTCCAGGAATTCCCACACGTCGCTCACGAACTGCGCTTCGACCTCGGTTGTCTGCGCCACGATGGCGCGCAACTGCGCCGGCGTGAAGGTGGTCTGCAGGCGCTGCATGTTGTCCTGGTTGCCCATATTCAGCAGCACCGACATGCGGCCGGCGCGCGACAGGCTGATGTTGGTGCCAGGCACCAGCTTCTTCTTGTTCAAATCGCCCAGCTCCAGCAGCGGCGCGTAGATCTCGCCCAGGCGCATCGTGGCCTTTTCCTGCTGCACCGCCTCCCAGGTGCCGCGGTCGTTCATGGTGCGGGTCAGCGTCTCCTGCATGATGCCGGCATCCTTGCCGCCGTCCATCTGGCGCATCAGGCTGCTGAACTTGCGATGCGATGCCAGAAAGCCACGCGCCCAGGACAGCAGGCCACGGTCCGGCTCCAGCGGCACGTTCTTGGCTTTGCCGCCGTTATCGATGATCGTGGCGGCCGCCTCTTCCGCGATGGCGTTGAATTCGCGCTGGTCCTTGGCCGTCAGCAGCTTCTTCTTCAACCGACCCAGGTGCTCGATCTGCTCGACCGCATCCTTCAGGCCGCGGAATTCCTCGACCGTCATCTCCAGGTAGCTGGTCTTGAAGGCTTCTGCCGCGATCAGCGGGTCCAGGTTCGGCACCATGCCCAGATCTTCTTGCGCCTTGATCCACTCCGCCAGACCCTTGCGCTTGTCCGCCGCCTTGCGCGTCTGGCCCTTGCGCAGATCGAAGCGCTCCAGCAGCTGGTGGATCTGGTCCTGGTATTCGAAGTCGATGCCCTTGACCACCTTGTCGAACTTCTTGAAGTAGCGCAGGCCCTTGTCCACCTCTTCACGCGCCAGGTGCGCCTCGCGCGCCAGCTGGTTGTTCAGCAGCTGGTTGCGCTTCTCAGAAGCAGCCAGCTCGTTGTCGCCGGCCTTCATGGCCTTGTCAGCCGCCCTGGCCGCGCGCGCCTCCGCGTTGGAGTATTGCAGCGGCTTCACGTTGCGCACCTTCAGCCGGCCAACTGCCGCGCTGGCGTATTGCTTGGCAGCCTGCAGCATGATCTTCGGCTTGCCGGTGGCACGGTTGATCGCGTTGGCCTCGGTCGTGATCATGCGCGCGCGAGCATCGTTGTGGATGGCCGCATCAGCAGCACGCTCCAGCGCCTCGGGCGTGGCGATATCGCCGTACTGCTCCAGCATGCGCTGGTCGGTCAGCGCATCGATCTCAGCCTGCATGTCGTTGGCCGTGGCCAGGTAGTGCACCAGCGCGTCACCGCTCTCAAACATCGGTTCCTGCATCTCGGGATCGATAAACAGCTCGGCCACCAGATCAGGATGCAGACCGTTCTTGGCCGTCATCTTGCGCGCCACCAGCACGTTGACCACTTCGTCAGCCAGGCCCATGTCCTTGAGCGCAGCCAGATCCAGTCGGCCAGCGCCCAGCTGCTCCAGGTTCGTCGCCTGCTCGCCGGCGCGCTGCTCCTGCTGCGCGGCGATATCGTGGTGGATCGAATACTGGCTGTTGCCGGCCAGCTCTTCGTGGAACTTCTCTTCGAACACGGCCGGGTCAACTTGACCGTCAGCGTCCGGAATCAGGTAGCCCGCCTCGACCAGTTTCTCGGTCATGGCTTCGATGCTGTGGCCTTCCTTGCGCAGCACGTACAGACCGAAGCCCGCTTGCGGGCTGCGCTCTTTCTTGCCGAAGCCCCACAGGGATTCCACATCGGCACGGTGCAGGCCGCCCAATTTGGCGATGGCCTGGAACAGGTTATCTACCTCGGGATTCAGCGTGCGGGTCTGCTTCGGCGGCTCGACCACCGGCACCTTGTCCTCAGCGGTCATCTTGTTGGTCAGGAACTGCCAGACCCGGTACACGGAGCGCTGCGACACCTCCTTGCGCACCTGCATCTCGATCTCGGCGCGGCGCTCCTTGGCTTCGGCTTGCAGCGCCTTCAGCCGCTTGCTGCGTGCGTTGCGCAGCCACTGCATGTCGCGGATGCCGCGCGCCTGCAGGTCTGCAGCGGCGTCAGCCGTGGCCTCTGCGCCCAACAGCTGGTAGGCGGCGAATTCCTCCGTGGTCATGCCAGCCTGCTCTGCGGATGCGAACAGTGGCAGCATGCTGCGCCCCTGCTCGGCCAGCTCGATCTGCTCGTCGGTGGCCAGCATGCGGTCGAACGTGCCGCGCACCTCGTCGGTCAGCTCGACGTTCAGCGCCTCCAGCTCCTTGTAGACGTTCAGCAGCCATGCGCGGAAGCGCTGGAACAGGCTGTGCATCTCGATGTTCGGAGCCTTGCCCTCGAACAGGTAGGCCTCGAAGCCGCGCGCAAACTGCTCGTGGTAGCTGCGGCGCTCTTCAAAGTCCAGGTTGTTCCACTCGTTCAGGTCGCGCAAGCCAAACCACTGCATCACGGTCTGCATGTCGCGCATGATGCGCTGCTCGCCAGGCGTCAGCTGCTGGCCGGCATTCACCTTTGCCTGAAGCTGGTTGGCCACGTCCAGGCGCATCTCCAGGAAGAAGTGGCCGGATTCGTGCAGGAAGGTGCTCAGGTCGGCATTCTTGAAGAGCTCAATGTTCCAGTTGGCGGGGGTGAAGGCTCCGCGTGCAGCCGGGCCTTGCTCCAAGACTTCCAGATTGACATCACCAGGCACCTGCTCTATATTCTGGTTGTAAGCCCCGCCTTCATTGGTTCCGGCACCCGCTTTGTGAGCGGTGCTCCCGAGTCCTGATGTCTGCGGGGTTTCGTTTTGCAGCGGATTGTGGTTGTAATAGAGGTTGCCTCGGTTGTCTTCGCGCAAGGTGACACCAACACGGTGCAGCTCGTCGCCAACTTGCACCACACCCTCCAGCCAGTGGTAGGCGCGCACGTTGCTTTCCCGCGCAGCATCAGCAGGCGGATGGCTGTTAAGGATCTGACCATTACGTAGCAAGTCAGGCAAGGCAGCAAACAGCTTGGTCTTCAAAGGGGACGCGCTCGCACTGAAAGCCTTGCCGCCACGGCCAAATCGGATCTGCTTGCCACTGGCCGCATTCTCTACCGTGGTGCCACGCAGCGTCTCGTCATACCAGGTCTTGGCCGCTTTACGCAGGTCGCTCGTGCTGCCTGAGCCAAATTCGTTTCCAGAAATGCGCGAGACAGGATTTTGTTCGGACTGGTACAGGATATTTGCATCACTGCCATCGAACGTGCCTTGATTGCCGATGGCGGATTTGATCTGCTCTGGCTTGGCGGCCACAACAACCTTGCTCGGGTTTTGATCCCCGTATGGCCCTCCGCCGTCACGGATTTGGTCGGCTATCACACCGTCATAACCGGCAGCGAGTGCCCCGCGAATCACATTCGTGAAGCCGATACGCGGAACCTGTCCAGTGCGACCGCGCAGAATATTGCGCTCATCGAAATGCTGCGAGATTTCAGCCGGGAATAAATCGAGCGGCAGCGATCCCCACTGTTCGCCGCCAGCGTCAAACGTGAACGGCTTTTGCAGCGACACGTAGACAGGCATTACGTTCGGGTCGCCGTATTGCGTGCTTCCCGCATACTCGCTCGCCACCGCCGGGTCGGCGCTAAAGTAGTGAAGACGATCACGCCCATTACGTCCTTCGCGCTCAAAAGCGTCGAAGCTGTGGCGCGTGCCGTGATACACCACCAGCGGCTCGCCGTTCTCATCGACCACCCTGCTGTCCCCAAACCAACGCCAGAAGTTGCGCACACCTTCCTCGGTCGGATGGATCGGCTGACCGTTGCTGTTGGTCGTGGAGCGCTGCACGCCATCCACCTCGATCTCGGCCAGATCGCCCAGCGGCGTGTTGCCGATCTCGGGGCCGTCGAAGGCAGGCTGCTGATACAGCGCCTTACCAGCATCAAACGTGGTCAGGTCCAAAATCTCGCTGGTGCCGTACTGGTCCACCGTCACCACGCCGTCGTAGCCGTCAGCGATCAGCGCAGCGCTCAGATGCTTGCCACGCTGCTGGTAGTGGTTGAACAGGTCTTGCTTCCAGGTTTCCTGATTCAGCACCAGCGGATTGTTGAAGGTCAGCGTGCCACCAGTCAGGTTCGCCGGCGCGCCAGCTGCAAGGTCGCCAGCTGACACGTAGCGGCCAGACGGCTCAATGTCGCGCTGGTACGGGTCGCCCTCCTGCGGCAGCCCGAAGCGCTCGGTGGCGCTGTCCGTGTTGTGCACGTAATTGAACGTCACCGGCTTGCCGGTCTGGAAATCTCCCAGGGTCGCCAGGTTCTCGGCAGCGAATGTGCGGCCACTGCCCTGCCCATACGCCTGCTGACCCTTCTGGCGGCCCATGCGCAGACCAAACTGCTGCCACAGCGACTGCACACTCTGCCCGGTGTCCTGCGCCAGCGTGGCGAAGTGGTTGCCCCACAGCGTGGAAAGCACCGGATTGGCCTGCGGCGACGTCTTGCCGTAAGCTGTCAGCACCTCGTTCACGCGATCGCGGATATAGGCGGAGTCGCTGCGGAACACATCCTGCGCCTCGACCTGGCTGGCGCGGCGCTCCATGTCGGCCTCCATCTCCTGCACCTGGCTTTGCAGGTACTGCTGCGCCTCGGCTCGCGTGTAGCCGTCCGGGTCGTCCAGTTTGATGTTGTCCAGCAGCGCGTTGCTCTCGTCCAGCGGCGCGATGCGTGCTGCGTACTCGCCCACCGGGATGGCGGCCTGGCCACCCGTTTCCACTGCCGTGCGGATCTGCTGGGCCGTGTCCGGTGTGACTGCGCTGATAACCTGCTCGGCCAGGCCGGACTGCATCAGGCTGGGGCCATCCACAAACACGGTCGTGGCACCGCCTGCGTCCTCCACGAATCGCTCGAAGGTCGCCGGGTCGCGCTGCAGCACCTTGCTGACTGCCACCAGCTCCTTGAACTGCTCCATGGCCTTGGCGTTGCGCTCGGCCTCCTCGGCCTTCTTCTGCGAGTTGGCGAAGCGGTTGTAGCCTGCACCGAAGCCGCCGGTCAGCAGCGTGGTCGTCATCACCGCCACCAGCGTCTGCGCCTGAGCCGGACCCTGCTCCTTGATGTAGTCGCCAAAGGACTTGTCCGGGTTCAGGTTCATCCACTCGTTCGCACCCTGCCAGGCCGTGGCCACGGCTTCGGTCGGAGCTTCGCGCACCATCTGGTTGCCGATGATCTTCCAGAAGCTGGCTCCCGCCTTCAAGTCCCCCAGGAATTTGGCCACCGGAATGGCCTCGGTCGCCATCTCAGCCACCGCATCCTCTGCGCCATACATCAGCGCTTGCCCAGCCGGCAAACCGTGGTCCAGGCCCTTGCCGACCGACTGGCCGCCAGCGTTCACGCCCATGGTGATCAGTGCAGGCGCGGACACGCCACCGGACATGATCGACAGGACCATGCCGGGCAGCATCATGCCGGTGCTGCGGAAACCGCTGTAGACGCCGCCCTCGATCAGTCCGTCCTGACTGCCGTCGCCCGCCAGCTTGTTGCCGATGCCCTCGGACGTCTTGCGCATCTTGCCAAACCAGTCGGCAGCATGGCCTACCGTGTCGCTGCCGGTCATCTCCTGCAGCATCTGCGCACCGCCTTGCGCCCAACCCCACACGGCCGCGTTAGGGTCAATCGCCAGGCCTGCCGCGAAGTTTCCACCAGCGCGGCGCACGGAATGCGCTGCCCCACCGATCGCGCCGCGCCCCGTGCGTATGTCCCGGATCGTGCGCTCCAGCAGCGACAGGTTTTCCACGTCATCGTGCGCCACACCGGCAACATCTGGATCGGTCAGCGCCTGCGCCGTGGTCGGCGCGTCCTCCCACAGCTTGCCGATGTTCATGCCTTGCAGGTAGGCCGCCTCCTGCGCCTCGGCTCGGAAGTCGCCGCCGGTGATCAGGTCCATGCTGATGCCACTGGCCTCGGACCACTTCTTCATCCGGGCATACTCGTCCGGGTTGTTCTTGATGGCGTCACCCAGGCTGTAGGTCAGGGCATTCTGGCGCGCGTCGTATTCAGCGCGCATGTCGCTGGCGATCTTCTGATAGTCAGTCATTTGCTGTTCTCCGCGCGCAGATAGGCGGCGACGATGTTCTCGGTGGTGGGCGGGATGCCATTGGCGCGCAGCGCGGCCACAATGGCGTCTGCGGCCTGCTTGGGGATGAGGATGTTTCCGGGGTTCTCGACCTGCCAGGCACGCTTTTCCATGCTGGTGCTGCCATCGAACAAGCCGAACAGCGAGCCGGTGCGGCTGGCCTGCACGCGCACAGGCTTGATCAGCTGATGTGTCAAAACCCGCTTTTCCTCCAGCGTCAGCTTGCGGCCGCGCGCCTGCTGCTGAGCGTTGATCTCACGCTGCAGCGCGGACAGCAGGCTGTTCTTGGCCTCCTTGTCGCCGTCCTTCTTGGGGCTGACCAGGTGGAACAGGCCAGCACTTTGTAGCTGCTCGTTGAGCTGGTTGTTGTCGATGGTGGCTTCGAAGATCCGTTCGCTGGCCCCCTCTCCACGACCCTTTGCCTGGAACTGCCGGTAGGTGGATTCCGTCACCAAGTGGCGGAATTGCTCGATCTTTCCAGGAGCCCACAGCGACGGATTCGACAGCAGCTGCTGCATGGCCTCTGGCTCGTCCACCTTGGGAGCGCCAGCCATCAGGCGCGCCTGGTCCTCCGGCTTGATCTGCGACCACTCGCTGGACGGAATGTCAGCCCAGCCGCCGGGGCGTGAAAACGCGGTCGTCTGCGCCTGCGTGTACCGGTTTTCGTAATCTTCCTTGCGCGCAAACTCGTCTTCTGCCGCCCGCTCGCGTACGGTTTTTTTCGCATAGTCACGCTGCTTCGGGTTCTGAATCTGATCGGCTTGCGCCAGCATGGTTGCCGTACTACGTGGGCCAGCTCCACCCTCAAGCGACTTGAGGCGGCTCTCCCAGGACTTGGCATACTTCCCATACTTGCCCGGATTGGAGCGGACCAGGCGCGCGTATTCGGCGCGACGCAAGGCGATCATCTTGGCCGGGTCGCCGTCAGCCTGCGCGATGATCTTGTTGGCAAAGCTGGGGCCGTGGTTGACTGCCGCGTCGAAGGCGATGGCACGCACCTGCGGCGGCAGACTGTCGCCGCCAATGGCATTCCAATATCGCTGGCGGTACACCTCGCGCGCCTTGCTGACGGTCATACCCTTGATGTTCAGATCTGGGTTCGCCGTCTTGTTGATACCAAGATTGGTTTCGCCCTTGCCGGCGTCATCCGCAACATACCCCCCTTCAATCTTCAGCGTGTGCTGGAAGATCGATTCGAAGTCAGTGTTTACAGGACCGCCACCTTTGACGATGGCCTCACCAGCAGCGATGCCGTCTGCTCTATCGATTGCTTCCGTCAACTGCCCGCGTAGCGCCACCACATCCGGATAGTCCATCTTGTCCAGATGCTTCTCCAGGAATGCCGTGGCCTTGTGCGGGTCGTCGTCCATCAGCTGCGTCACGGCACCGCGCAGTGCGCTGCTGATCTGTGCGCGGCGCACCTGCTCCTTTTGCTCGGGAGCCATGCCGTTGATCGATGCGATACGGTCAATGCCGGCATCGATGCGCCCCGTTGCAGCCGCCAGCACCTTCTCGTCGCCGGGGTTCAGCGCAATCTCACGCGCAGCCGTGGCGATGATGGCCTCGTTCTGCTTGACCGTGTAGGTCACAAACTCGCCGTTGCGGTGAACCATGGCGCGCTCACGCAAGCCGTTCACCATATTGCCGGTCTGTTCGCGGTACCGGGACAACACAGCCGGAGCCAGTCCTTCGCCCTGCTGGTCGATGAACTTCTGCAGCGCGCCGCTGTACTCATCTTCCAGTGTTTGGTTGTCCGGACGGGTCAGCGCCTGGTCACCCTTCAGCATCCGAAAGCCTGTCTGCTGGTTGTGCTCCAGCTCGATGGCATGCTCTTTGATAAGGTTCAGCCGACCCATCAGCATGGTGTCGTTGACCTCTTGCTGCAGCTCCAGCACGTGCTTGGTCAGATCCTGGCCAGCGCGCTGTAACCCCTGGCCGGCGGCTGTGATCTGCCGGCTGGCCGTGTCCTGCACTTCGCCGGAGCGCATGGTCGGCGTCGGCAACTGATTCAGCCCGACGCGCAGGTCGTCGTATGCGGGGATTCTCATGTCATCAACTCCAGCTAACAGGTTTCCAGACAGGGCTGTAATCGCTGCGGTCCTCGACCGGAGCGGGCTTGTTGTTGCCCCACGCCCCGGCCTGCTTCATCTGGTACCAGCTGGCCGCCACTTGCGACGCGCCGCCCAGCAGCGACGTACCGGCCTGCATCAGCGGGTTGATACCCTTGGCATTGGCACGCGCGTAGATGGCCTCGTTCTGGTAGTTCACGCCCTGCATGCGATGGCCCCAGGCCTGGCTCACGGCATTGGCCAGCAGCGCGTTCTTGTCGATGTCCTTCATGACATCCGTGGACGCCTGCACCTCGCGCGCACTGCCCTCGCCCATGACCACGCCACTGCCGGCCAGCGCGGCGCGCTGGCGACCCTTCAGCTGGCCGGCCTGCAACGTCAGGCGGCCGACTTCGTACTGGCCGGAGCGCAGAGCCGATTGCGCGCCCATCTCGGCAATGCGCGCGTTGACCTCGGCCATGGCGGCCTGCGCTCGCAGGTTTTCCTTTTGCGTGGCCGCGCTGAAATACGTGCCGATGCCCTGCATGGCCACACCGGCACCCTGCCCGATCAGCGATGCAGTCGCCATCTGTCCAGCGTTAAATCCCATATGCACCTCTCTTGATGCTGGGAAGGTATCGCTCCCGGCATCAGGTATGTGCACAGGTCAGCCGCCCAGCGCCACCTCGCTGGTAATGTTGACCACCGTCAACGGCAGCGGGTCAGACTGACGCAGGCAGACCTGGCCACTGTCAGCCCATGTCGGTGTCAGCACGATCTGGATTTCCTCGGTCTTCAGCGCCGGCGGCGTGCCGTAGGGCTCGGTCGTGCGCCGCTTGGATTCCACCAGTTCGTCCATGCTCGGCCCCGTCCAGATGCCGCTTGAGCGGTGCACGCGCAGCCAGACCTTGTTCACGTTCTTGAACCGGCCCTGGGCAAACGATCCGTCACGCAGCTGCGCCGCCAGCGGCAGCGTCTGCATGTCAGCCTGGTACGGCAGGCCTATCTGCACGGTGCTGGCTTCCACGTCCAATGTGATCTGGCCACCGGTCACCACGCGCTGCGGATGCACGGCGCCATCGGCCAGGATGCTGACCGTCTTGCCTTCCAGGTGGCCCAGTCCGGTAAACGTATCTGCCGGCACGCCCTCGTAGCGCAGGCCGCTATCCACGAAGAAGGCATCTGCCTGGTCCACGAACTGCCGCGTCTCCTGGCGCTCGATGTAGCGCACGTCCTGACCGTTGATGTGGCGACGTACCACGACATACAGCACGTCCTCCCTGCCCTCAGCCACCACGGCGCAGGACTCGAACACACCATCGGTGTCGTGCTGGTGCCAGGCTCCGACCTGCTGCTCCGGCACGTAGGTCAGGCCCAGCAGCTTGCCGGATGACGACACGAACCACACGACCGGCAGCGGAGCCTTGCTGTAGGCCATGTCCAGAACGTCCAAGTTGTCGAACAGGTGGTGCGTGCGCAGGGACAGATCGCCCGTCAGGTGGCCGCCAGCCTGCCAGTTGTAGGCCAGCTCGCGCACGTGGCCACCACGCGCAGCGCCGTAGATCAGCGTGTTGTTGATGATGACCGGCTGCACGTTGGATGCACCAACATAGCTCTGCGGCTTCACGTTGATCGTGCTGGGCGACAGCACATCGCTGTTGCTGGTGCCAACCTGCCACTCTGCCGATGACGTCAGCAGCATCAGTTGGGTCAGCGGCACGATGTGGCGGATGGTGTTCGCCTCGCGCGCTGCCACGCGGAACGCGATGCGGTCATCGTCACGGACCGGGATCGAATACGCCATGTTCGTCTCGGTGCCGGCCTTGGTCATCCATACCGCCTGCGGCTTGTTGCGCGTACCGGCAAACACGCGGCGCTGCTCGTAGTAGCTGACGGCCGCCGGGTAGTTGCCGACACCGCTGAACGGGTCGTCATACCGCGGCGGCGTGGCGCTCAGGTCCGGCGCGATGTTGTCATCGATCAGGCTGGTGGTGTCCGTCTCGCCCAGGTAACCGTACAGGCCGGCTTGCAGCTTGTAGACCTGGTAACGCGATGCACCGGCCACCGGCGACCAGCTGATGGTGACAGTAGCGCCCGTCTCGAACAGGTTGCCCGTCACGGTGCTGACGGCAGATGCAACAGATTCCCCGGTGCCATCGGCGTCGATGGCCGTAACCACGTATTTGTAGGTGTACTTGGCTCCCGTGTGGCCGGCAGCCACAGCCGTGACGCCGGTTGGCGCGGCGATGGCCACAGCAAATGGGATCGGCGTCAACTGCCAGTTGGTGGCACCAAGGCGGCGCAGCTCGCGCGGCTCATAGTTCGGGTGCACCAGCGTCAGCACGTCACCGCTTTGCACATAATGAATATCGAACAGGTCGGCTTCGTTGTAGGGCGTGTCCACCTCGTAGGGCATGCCACCGCTCATCAGGGTGGATCCGTTGGTATGGAAGCGGAAATAGCCTGCGCCCATTTCCAGCACCATCGTCTGGTCGGTGCTGAACGTGAACGGGATCAGGCGCACGCGCTTGCTGCTGTCCTTGGCGGCGCGTACGAAGCTGAAGCCCGCGCGGTTCTCAACTGGTCCATGCGGTTTGACCACGAAGTTGCGGCAGATGGCCAGGCCGTTCTGGAACTTGACGTCATCGATGCGGCCAAACATTTCCGGCGAAATCTCGCCGCCGGTGAAGCTGGTTTTCAGCGTACGGATGTTTGCCATACTCAACCCCGCGCCTGAATCCAGTCAGGCACATGATCGCGCGCCGGTCGTTGCTGGTTGCTGTCAGATACCGTGGCCGCGGCGTAGACCGACTGGAATGCCTTCAAGCACACGCTGGCCATCTGCGCGCCAGCATCGCCCTTGATTACCGGACCGGCCAGATAGGACGCCAGCAGCCAGACCAGTGCATCCGTGAAGGCTGGGGGGAAAACCGTGGTGTCCTCGATGCGCGCCGTGTAGCGCAGCGTGGCATCGTCCATATCGACACGGATCACCTCGGCACCATCGGCGCGCGCTTCGGTCGCGTACGGCACGGCAGCGCCCATGCGCCCGGCTGGCGGCAGCACATCGTGGATGCGGATGCAGTCCTGCGGCTTCGCGTAGGCGAAACTCCAGCCACTCAGGCCGTCGTCCACCAGCTGCGCCAGTTGCACGCGGCGCGTGGCGAACTTCCAGGGGTGCATTTCCAGCAGCGTGTCGCGCGCCATCGGGTAGAAGCGTGCGCAGTGTTCAGCCTGGGCGGAACCTTCAGGCGGGTCGATGCTGGCCAGCGTGGCGTTGTCGCCCAGGCGTGCCAGCGCCAGATTGCAGATGTCGATGACGGATGCCATGGTCTTTTGCTCCTATGAAAAACGGGGGCACGATGGCCCCCGCTCTTGTTGCGTGTCGCAGGCCGTGGTCAGGCCTGGTCGTCAGCGGCAGCCTGCGGCTTGCGAGCAGTTGCCTTCTTCGGCGCAGCTTCGACAGACTCCACCGGCTCGAACCACGAACCGGCCTCGCCTTCCTTCACGTCGAACACCTCGCCAGCTTCGCGCAGCTTCTCATAGAAACCCTGCTTGGTTGCCTTCACCTTCATGTCGGCCACCTATCAGATCGCATCAGGGTGCGCGGTGTTCTGCTGGATGCCAGCCACCACCTGGGCGTCGAACTTGCCAGCAGTCAGCGGACCAGTGCCCACGGTGTAGTTCAGGCGCACGTAGCGGCGATGCTTGGTCGGCATCGGGATCACTACCTGCTGACCAGCCGCCAGCGCGGTGATGGCGATGGCACCGGTAGCCACCACGTCCGCCCAGGAGCTGTTGTCGGCAGAGTCCTGCACGGCGAACGTGACGGTGGCAGCGCCGGCAGCAGTCGGCGTGACGCCCACGGTGACGACCATGACGGCACGGTCGCTCAGGCCGGTGTTCGGGTTGACCTGGCCGAAGTCGATCACGTCGGTGGACGGAGCGGTCGTGGTCACGGCCTGGTCGTTGGAGATCTTGAGCAGTTTATCGATGATCATGATGTGTTCCTCGTTCAAGCGGGGCCGGTCATTCCGGCCCCTTGGGGGTTAGACGACGCGGGCCTCGGTGTTGAGCAGAGCGTCCACGGTGCGGATCGGCACGCCGCGGAAGGTCTGCCAGAACTTGCCTTCCAGCTCCTGCGTCTTCAGCGCCAGGCCGTTCTTGCCCATGGACTGGATATCCAGCGCCTCATGGACAGCGCGGTTGGCGTAGAACACGGCACGACCCATCTGCAGGTTCGGCACGCGGTGCAGCGCCTTGGCCATCAGGGTCAGCAGATCCGGGCCGGTGCCGGCCGCCAGGTCGGATGCATCGATGTTGGCAATGCGAACCACGAAGCGCCAATCACGCAGCACGGCACCGATATCCCACTTGTAGTGGGTGCGGTAGCCCTGGTAACGGCCGCCAGCAGCATCGGTCAGGGTGTCTTCGCCCAGGTCGCGCGACTGCAGACCAGCCTTGCTGCCCTTGGGGTAGATGGTGTGCACCGTGTTCGGGGACCACACCACCAGCCAGATGCTGGTGTTATCGCTGCCGGTACCGCCAGCGTCGATGATGTTCTGGCCGTTCTCGGCCGCCTTTTCGCTGTAGCGCGGAGCCAGGCCCATGAACTTCTCGGGTTCCAGCGAGCTGTTGCCGTAGAACAGGGTGTTGGCCATGGTCTGGTTCAGGCCTTCGATGAAGGCGCGATCCTCGGACAGACGCCAGGCGGCGCTGTTGCCGTTCAGGTCGGCCAGTGCCTTGTCCACCTCGGCGTAGGTTTCCAGCATGCCCATGCTGTCCTTCACCGGCACAGTGCGGGACTTCTCGGGCTGCACGCCGTAGTTCAGCATGCGCCAGGTGCCTTGCGGCAGGCCGCTGCGAACGGTGGTCTTGTGCTCGGTGAAACCATTGGCCTCAAGGACAGTCATGTCCTCCAGGATTTCGTTGGTCTCTGCCAGCAGCTCGACGATCTGCGGATCGATCTTGCCATCGGCGGTCATGCGGCTGGTAACGTCAGCCAGCGTGGGGTTGGTGGTGCTCAAAGTAGCCATGGGTTTTACTCCTGGTTTACGGGTTCATGTTGGATGCGCGGTACAGGCTGCGCGGATCTGCAGCCTTGTTGGTGCCGCCCTGGCCGGTCACCAGACGGTCCTCGCTCATGTCCTTGCCAACGCGGTAGAACAGGCGGATGACCTCGGGGTTGTTGCCCAGGGTGGATTCGTTCAGCAGCTGGCGCAGCTCGGGCGATGCGTAGGCCTCCATGGCCTTCTTGGCCATGCCCAGGTTCTCCTGGAAGCGCTCGCCGCCAATTTCCTGGTCGGTGCGCGCGGCATTGGCCCATTCGATGCTGGCCGCCTGCAGCTGCTCCATCTGGCGGGTAGCCAGCACCGGCTGCATCTTGTCCAGCATCATCTGCGCCTTGTCTTGCGGCAGGTTCAGCTCCTTCGCCACTTCGCTGAAGTTGGCGATGACGGCATCGTCAAAGGTGAAGCCATCCGGTGCGGTGAAGTCGTACTTCTCCGGCGCACCTTCCGGCTGCTTGACCTCGGCCTGCTGCTGGCCCTGCGCCTGTTCGCCGGCAGGCTGCTGCGGTTGACCGCCCTGCTGCGTCTCAGTGACGCCCGGGTCGGCGGATTGTGCTGCGGCTTCGCCTTCGCTGGTATTTGCGGCGTCAGTCATCAGCGTGGTGTTCTCGTCCATCATCGGCTTGTTGCTCCGTGATCATGGTTTGATACAGCTCCGGGCAGGTCGCGTTGATCAGGCTGAGCAGCCGAAGCCCCGCATTCCTGCCGCCCTCGTTGAATGCCATCTGCATGGCATTCGTGTTGAACGACAACCGGAACACACCAGCCTGATCCAGCAGCCGCCACACGATGCGGCGACCGCGCTTGCTCCCCATGAGCCACTTGACGTCTGCCTCTTCGGTATCGCGTGCGTTCTTTGCGTGCTGGCTGGCTTGCGCCTTGGCTCGCTCCTGCGCGCGGATATCGGTCGGGTCGTACGTCATGGCTGCAATTTATGGCGCTGTGCCTGCGGTATGTGCACCGGTCAGGTGTAGCCGCTGAAGGCAGCGGTGGCATCGGTCAGCAGGTTCGGCTGGCTGGTGTCCACCTGGCCCAGCTTGGCCGCGGCGTCTGCTGCCTGCTGCGCCATGGCGGCCTGCTGCTGTTGCTGCGCTGCTTGCGCGCGCTGCTCGCGGATCAGCGCCACCTTGTCACCCGGCACGATCAGCTCGGGATCGATGCCCAGCGCATCGGCGTAGGCGTCTGCCCAGCGGTCCGCGTCCAGTTTGTCCAGCACTTCCGGCTTGAACTGCGCCACGGCACCCAGGCTGCCGACGAAGCGGTCCACGCTGTTGGTGGCCACGGCACGCTGCGCCTGCGCCAGCATGCTGACGAATTCCACGTTCAGCTCCATGCCGGCCAGCTCTTCAGGTGGCGGCGGCACGATGCCGGCCTCCAGCATGCGGCTGAAGGTGGTGGCGATCAGCGGGTCCAGGATCTCGTTGTGCATGCGCTCCAGCACCGGGCCCAGCATCAGCAGCTTTTCCTCATGACGCTCTGCCACCTCGGTCGCCGTCATGCTGCTGTTGGTGCTGTTGGCGATCATCAGGAACAGGTCAGCGTAGAAGCTGGCTTCGATGCGCTGGCGCACGTCCTGAATGTCCATCAGCAGGTGGTTCAGGTCCAGGTTCACGTCGAATGCGCTGCGGATGCCACCGCCCGGGCCGGCCTGGTCCACGTAGCTGATGCCACCAGGCAGCGTGTCCAGGTCGCGGTTCTTGAGCGCCACCGGCACCTGCAACGGCGGGTTGCTCTTGTAGTCGATGACCTGCGCCTTGCGCAGCTGCTGGTGCTGCAGCTGCTTGATATCGCCCAGCGCCTCCATGGCCGGCGACTGGCCGTACACGTCACCGCCGGTCGTGGCCCAGCGCGGGCACAGCGCCGGGAATTCTCGGAATCCGGATTCGCGCAGCAGCTGGTCGTCATCGGCACCGTCCTCGAAGTAGACGGAGGCCCAGGCCATGTTGCGGTTGTCGCGCTTGGACTTGTCACGGTCGGCGCGCGGCTCGATGGCGTGCTTGACCGTCACCCAGGCATCCAGTTGCCCACGATCCCACAGCTGCTGCACCGTGCGGCTGCAGGCCTCGTAGCCGAATTCCCGCACCATCTGGCTGACGGTCATCTGGAATTCGCGGTACAGCGTATCCACCAGGCCGCGGTGATCGGTCGCCAGGCAATACTCGCCGGCCGTGCGCGGGTAGTGGTGGATGATGCCGTCGTAGTCTGCCAGCACGATGTTGCTGGCCGTGCCGAAGGTGGCCAGCTCCTCGTACATGCTGTGCAGTGCGCGGTACGTGTTGGACCGCGAGAACACCTGCTGCATCAGCGTGGTGGTATCTGCCAGCCACGCCTTCACGGCTGCGCTCTCGTCCAGCTCGGCCACGCTGGTGGTCAGCCGGAACCACGGACGCGCCGGGCTGGTCATGCCGCTCATCATGCCGGCAGCCAGCACGCGCATGGCGCGGGTGCCGGTGTTGTCCAGGATCTTGTTGTGCCGAACGTCGCCCAGGTTGCGGTCGGCCACAAAATACCGGCCAGCACGCGGCAGGACGTACTCACTGATGTCCTGCCAGTGCGACATCCAGCTGGCGCGCTCGTTCTGCAGCTGCGTCCAGCGGCGCTGCAAGTCCTTGCGCTTGGCCTTGCCTTTGCGCTCGCCCTGCATGGTCAGCCGCCCAGCAGCGTATTTTTGCCGAGCGTGAGCGCGTCCTGAGCCACGCCCTGCGGGCCGGTCAGCATGGTGCTGCCGATGCCGGCGTTGTTGGCTGCACCTGCAGCGCCCAGCGCGCCGGCAATGTCTGCCTGGCGCTGGTTGGCGCGGTTCATGTCCTGCTCTGCCTGCTTCGCCTGCTTGTTGGCATTGGCCTGCGCCTCATTGGCTGCGCGGCGTGCGTCCTTGCGCTGCTGCTGGCCCTGGATGACAGACATGGCCGTGCCTGCTACTGCAGCGCCGGCCAGCACGCCCATTGCGGTGACTCCTGACATGTTTACTCTCCTGTGATGGTGGTGTCGTTGCGCTGCTGGTGGCTCAGCAGCTTGTCGAATTCGTCGGTAAATTCCCGCTCGGCCTCTTCCACGGTCGTGGCGGTCGTGGCAAACAGCATGGTCATGCTGGTGGCCTCGATCGCGTGGAAAGCCTGCTTGCGCCCTGCGCTGGCCGGCAGGACGTGGTAGCCCTGCAGGATGCGCGCGCCGTCAGCGCCGAACATGTGGCAGTGGCCAGCCACGATCAGCAGTGTGCTGCGTTTGATCAGCGCGCCAGTCAGCACGGCACCGGGCGGCATCGTGATGGTGCGGCCGTACAGGCCGGCGTGGAACACATGCTGCGTCTGCACCTCGACCTGCGGCAGGTCCAGCAGCGCAGCCTCCAGTGCTTCCACCTGCGCGATCTGCTCGGCGCGCATGGCGCCAATCGGACGGATAGTGGCCAGCTCGGTCATGCGCCCAGCCCCTTGAAGAAGACGGTATTGCTGTGGCGGTAGCCAGCGGTGCGGCCCATGATCTTTTCCAGCCGACCGCCAGCTGGCGCGCTGACGAAGAAGCCCACGGCACCCTGGTCTTGCGCCACAGCTTCCGCCACCTGCAGCAGGCCGGCACCCAGCCCGCCCTTGCGGTAGTCCGGATGCACGTAGTAGCTTTCCGTGGTGCCGACCAGCTTGCCGAAATGCGGCAGCATGGACGTCAGCACGGTCACGAAGCCGACCAGCTGGTCATCGGCGTAGGCGGCCACGGCACGTAGCAGGCCGCTCGACTCCAGGTGCTTGTAGGTGGCCGTCTGCACGATGCAGTCACCCAGACCGGCAGTGGCACATTCGGCCTCGTAGCCGGCCACCAGTTCGGCAAAGCGCGGATCTTCGATCAGCTCGTCAACGGTGCAGGGATGGATGTTCATGCCGTGCAGGGTA
Source organism: Brachymonas sp. J145 (assembly GCF_036312245.1). Lineage (NCBI taxonomy): Bacteria > Pseudomonadati > Pseudomonadota > Betaproteobacteria > Burkholderiales > Comamonadaceae > Allobrachymonas > Brachymonas sp. J145. Next base: position 29,800 of record NZ_JAZDCI010000007.1, read on the forward strand.
TGGCCGTGCCCTGCCGGTATGTGCACCGCTATCAGCGGCCGGCGTAGGGGTCGTATTCGCGCCGGCTGGTCTTGGCGCGGTGTTGGTCCAGCGGGTTCTTTGGGGATACCGGGTAAGCGAAGGTCAGCGCCAGCGCGTCAGCCAGGTCAGGCGATCCCCCGCCCTGCAGCCGCTTCTTGATGTCGTCCTTGGATTCCAGCACGCGCTTGCCGGCGGCGTCGTACCAGTAGACCGGCGTGGCCAGCTCCTGCTTCAGGTCCTTGTCGTTCGGGATCGCGCCACCTGCACGGATCCAGTCGGCCAGCTCCGACCACATTTCCACGCGGCGATTCACGAACAGATTGGCCTTGGTGGCCTTGCCGCCGAACGGGACTTCGATCACGTCATGGCCCAGCTGGCGAAGCCGGTCGATCACGCCAGACCCTGCGCCGGCATCGATGAACACCGCATCCGGCTGCCAGGATTCGATGGCGGCAGCCACGCGCGCAGCCAGCTCCATGTTGTCAATGCCGCGATACACGGACGGACTGAAGGCCTGCAAGCCCTGCCGCTTGAAGATGACGCTGCGGTCGTCGCCAAAACGCGCCGGGTCCACACCGATGATGCGTGGCAAGCCATCGGTATCCCGCGCCGTGTAAACGCGCCTGGCAGCCTCTTCTGCCTCAGACAGCGATATCAGCTGGTCGTCGCCTGCCGCGCTGAAGTCGCACAGGTATTCCCGGCTAAACGATGTTTCGCCCATGTCCCGGCGCAGGCGCGCCACCTCTTCCTCGTCGATGGCGTTGGTGTCGTAGACCGTGTACCGGCCAGCATGCCAGTCCGGCAGGCCATCGGCGCGGTAGTAGATCTCGGAGAACAAGTTGATGCCGGACGGCGTGCCGATGAACACGGCCCAGCCCTTGCGGTCGGACAGCGCCGGCTGGATGATGTCGTTCCAGACCTCGGGCTTGATCTGCGCCACCTCGTCAATCACCACGCCGTCCAAGCGCACGCCGCGCATGGCGTCCGGGTTGTCGCCGCCGAAGATCCGGATGACCGCGCCATTGTGCTGGAAGGTGGCTGACAGTTCACCCTCGTTGATTTCCACGGCGCTGACCTGGCGCAGCGGTTCCAGCTTTTGCTTCAGGCGCGCCCAGGCAATGGCCTTGGCCTGCTTCAGGAACGGTGCGATGTAGAAGAACTGGCCCAGGTCCAGGCGGAACTTCATGGCCTTGTCGATCAGCTCCATGATGGCCAGCTCGGTCTTGCCGGCACGCCGGTGCAGGGCCAGCACCGTGAAGCGCTTGCGGCTCTTGTGGCACTCCTGCTGCCACTCCCGCGGCCGGTAATCCAGCCGGACCTGCTTACTCGTCGCCATCGGGCACGCCCGTCACGACGTTGATGCTCACGCCACCCTGGTGCTCGACTTGGCGCTTGTCACCGTACAGGCGCGGCGCAGTCTTCTGCAGCAGCCACTGGCGGGTTTCCACGCGCAGCTTGGAGCGTGCAATCCACTCCTTGTCCGCCTTCAGGCCGTGAGCGGTTTCCACCGTGTCGAATGCAGTTTCGTCAGCGATCTGCAGCAGCTCAGCCTCCAAGATGCCGGCGGCGACTTCGCGCGCGCGCGCGACCCCTCGGTCGAACACTTCGTGTGCCTCCATCCAGTCGTAAACCGTTGACCAATGCGGCATGTCCGGATCACGACAAACATCGGCCACCGTGCGACCGGCAGCCACCCGCTCACAGAATTCCAGCGCCAGCTCGTCGGAGTAGCGCACAGGCTGCGCACGCGGCTTCTTTGCTGCAGCGGTCGTCTTGGATGTTGCCTTCTTCGTTGCCATGCCCCGATTCAACCCCGCCCCTTCCCGTCTATGTGCACTCTCTTGAATCCTGCCGGTGTCTGCGCCCTGCGCTCGTAGCGGCAGATGCGGCCAACCGTCCACTTGCTGACGCCGAACTTGCGCGCAAGCTCACGGTACGGCACACCATCTTCGGCAAGCTGACGCATGACCTCGACCTCTGAATCAGACAGGACCGCACGCTGGTGATCCTGCCCGATGCGGATGCCGGCATCGTTGACTGCAACCAGAACGGAACGGGCGAAGTACATGCGTGCAGCTCCGTCACCAGCGGAAAAACTCGGGCCAGGATTCCTTGACCCGCTTGATGGCCAGGTCTACCGATTCCCGGTACTGGTACAGGTCATGCTGCTCAGGCGGCACGCCCTTGCGGCGCCTCTTGTCGTCCCTGGCGGCAGCCATCAGGATCTTCTGCGCTTCAGGTGGCAATACGCCGTGCGTCGTCTTGGTCATGCAATCATCCTCATGTGTGTAATTCGAAACGGCCCGGTGTACCCGTTGTCGCGCATGCGCTCGATGAAGTCCCAGCACTGTGCGCCATGCAGGCACAGCAGGAACGTGGGCATGCCTGGCTCGTCATCCCATTCCAGCATCAGCATGTCCTGTCCTCCACGCGGATCTTCAGTGCACCGCCCTTGACGACGGGCGCGCGGGTGATGCGCAGGTCGTGGATCTGGCTGTCGTCATCCCACAGGCCGGCATGGGTCAGAGCATCCAATGGAGCCTTCAAGGCGTTGTCCAGGTCACGCTTGCGTCGGTCTGGCATCCACGCCTCGATGTGCACGGCCAGCGGGGCATCCGGCAGCTTGCCGTGACCGGATTTACGCACCAGATCCGCCACGGCTTCCCGGTACTGCCTGCCCTCATGGCTGATGCGTGGCCGGCCCTGCCAGGTGCGCCAGTAGTGGTTCACGGACGGCGGCCACGGCAATACGATCTCAACCATTCGTCACCTCCCATGCCTGTGCTGTTCGTTTCCGGATGGAGCCCACGCGGTCCCCGATGCCTTCACCAGCGCGCGGATCGCGCTCTCGCTGTGGCCCCAGGCCAGAAACTCGCGCAGCGCCCTGCCAGCTCGTTCCGATCGCGCCTTCCGGTCGAGGCGCGGATGCGCCAGCAGCAGCTGGATGTACCTGGCGCAGCAGTGGATGCAGCGCGGGTCGTGGAGCCTGCCGCGCGGCATGTTGCTCGGGCGATTGGCGGCTCGGTCGTTGTCGCAGTCGCTGCATGTCACGCCGCCTCCGTGCCGCGCTGATCCAGCAGGCGTGCAAACGCCATCTGCGCCAGCCCGTCAAGGGATGTGGTTCTGCCGATGCTGCCGCCGTTGCTGCCGCCCTGGTACACCAGGCGCGCACGCGCCGTATCGCCCACCGGTGTCGGAGTAGGTGCCGGCAGGCCGCGGCGGTGGTACATGTCGTCGCTGCTACGGTCGCCACGCAGCGCACGCGGATAGTCGAACGTGCCACGGCCAGCGTATGCCCGGTGCGCCTCGCAGAAGCGGTGCTGCAGGTAGCCCAGGTCCTTGGTCTCGCTGCGGCAGAACTTCGGCCAACCGCCCAGATCCTCGATGACGGCATGGATGGCGGCATCATCGAACACCACGTCCGTGTACGCCCCGATTCGGCTGGCGGCTTCCAGTGCCTTGCCCCAGGCCAGCATGGCGCGGTCAGTGTGCGTGCCGGACAGCTGGCGCACGATATCGGCCGGCTTCGGCGCGAAGTGCCCACGATCCGGATCCATGGCGTGCGCTGTCAACGCCTTGCGCACCTGCTCCAGGTCGTACGACTGGCAGGCCTGCCACCAGACGGAAATCACGAAAGTGGTCACACCCTGCCCGTAAAACGCCAGCGCGTCGGTGAGCAGGTTGACGAAATCCTGTTGGTCTTCAGCTCTCACGTTTTTGCTCCTTGCTGGGCCAGCCACTGCGCAGCCACAGCCCGGTTGTTGTCCTCGATCGCCTGCTGCCGGCTGGGTCGGGCGGACGCCCCATGTCCCTGCGCAGCGGCGCTGTCCTTCGTCACCCACGATGCCCGGAACCCCTGCCAACCGTTGGCGCAGGAAATCGCCAGCGCCTCCTGCAAGCCGATGCCGGCCTTCACCGCCTCGCCGCGAACCATGTCCACCACGGTCTGCGTGACCGGCGACTTGCGAGCCTTGCGCAGCGCAATCCAGTCGGTCCAGATCTGCTCGTCAACGTCGTCCGGCTTTTTGAGGGTCACGCGCGAACGCGCGGTATTACTGGTGGATCTATGGTGGTTAATTGATGGTTCTATGGTGGATTGGGTGACATGGGTGTCACCCCTTTTTGCTTCATTTGTCACCCGTCTGGGGACATGGGTGTCACCCGTCCCTGCTTCATCTGTCACCCGTCCTGATTTGTCACCCGTGACACTGGTGTCACCCGTAGGGGTGACGCTCATGTCACCCGTTGACGCTGTTTTTCTGGCCTTAGGGGTGTCGTCCATGTCACCCGTAGGGGTGACTTCAGCGTCACCCGTCAGCAGCTTGTTTTTGTTGATCTGGTAGTGCCTGGTCTGGCCCGGCGCGCCACCGTTTTTGTTGCCGACCACGGAAATCCAGCCGGCTTCGATCAGATCGCGCAGGATGCGTTTGGCGTGACGGTCGGTGCAGCCAACGCGAACGGCGATGGCTGCGATGGAGGGGTGCAGGCTACCGCCGGCGTCATTGGCCCAGTCACACATGGCCAGCAGCGCCAGCTTCTGGGCTGGCTGCAGCTCCACCTTCCAGGCGAGCGACATCAAGAGAATGCTCACGGCGTCACACACCCTTCGTCAGCGCGACGACTTCGACGTTCAGCCAGCCGAAGCGCTCGGCCAGTTCCTTGCACAGCAAGGCTGATTCGTGCAGCTCGAATGGCTTTGCACGCACTGGGCTTCCCTTGTGCTTTTTCAGGAACGTATCGAGGTTGAATGGGGGGGGGATATCAGCGCTGCCGGATTTGAGCGCCAGCGCCCGCGTACGCTCGCGGCCTTCGCGGGCCGCCTGCACTCGCTCTGGCGAGAAACCGATAACGCGCCAGCCCTTGTGGTACCCGGCAGGCTTGTCCGAGTCAGGCTGCTTGCGGCGCGCAGCGGCCTGCTGCTTGCCGATGCTGGCCATGGTTGTCATGGCGGCTTGCGTGATCGGTTGGCCGTGGATGTTGACGCACTGAAGTTCCATCATGCGCTCCCTGCTTTGCTGAATGCGCCCTTGTGCGGCTGCAGCTTCGGCGTGCCCTTCAGGTGCAGGTTGAATCCAACGGCACGGGCCTTGGCGGCATTGCAGGTGGCCTTGTGGGCGCCGGTAAATGCCTTGTCCGTGGCGAAGATCGATGGCCGGCGACTGCCATCCATGCGGGTGTAGGGTTCTCTTTCCGTCGTCATCCGTCAGTCTCCAAAAACATCCGTCCCACGCCCGTCGACATCCGCCGGGTGCGGATTGCCTCGCGTGACACGCTGAATAGCATTGGATTCACGGGCCTGCTGCACGGCCCAATCGAACAGCACCTTGTCGGCAAGGGAGGTACGAGCAATGCCACGCGCACCAGAAACCGCATCGAGCATGTCGACCGTGAAGCGCTCAGCCATCCAGCGCAGCTCTTCCTTGTCACCGCGTCCCATGGCCAGCTCCTTGTTGAATGTGGGTGCCACCCGCTGGCCGATGGCGGTGCAGATCAGAATCTGTGCCGCTCGCTGCTTGACCGAGGCGGTGCGCAGCTGCACCGAAGGGCTTACCCGGCGCTTTCCCCCGCCGGGCCGCGTCGGCTTTCGCGGCAATGAGGGGTTGAGGGGTGCACGCCCTCTTTCGCTGGACAATGGGGGTTCTCACACCAACCCATCGACCTTTGAAAGGGGCGAACAAAAATGGATTTCTCAACTGCACTTTCATCAGCGAACGTCCTTTTCGGCTTCGCCAAGGCTGCTATCGGGGAGCGCGACCGCGAGAAACTTCTTACCCTCGAACTTGACCTCAAGGAGCGACTCATCGAGCTTGCCAATGAGGCTCTCAGCGTCCAGTCCACTCTTCAGGAGCGAGAGCGGCGTATCCGAGAACTTGAGGATCAGGTGCGCGACCTGCATGCTGAACAGTCCGAGCGAGACAGGTACGTTCTTCAGAACCTTGGTAGCGGGGGTATCCAGTTCTTTGCTTACGCCCTGCGTGACAGCAGTGAACTGGCGGAGCGCGCCGATGAGCCGCCACATTTCCTCTGTCAGCCGTGCTTCAACGCCGGCAAAAAGAGCGTCCTGCGAAACAACGGCGATGGCTTCTGGACTTGCAGCCTGTGTGGGACAGGGGTGCGAGCCAGCGACCGCGAGCCCGGCGTCCAGTTCACGGGGCGGGACTACAGCCCCTACGGTTGATTGCCCAGCGTCGCGCTGGACATTGGCCTCCCCCATGCCGGACAGTCCTGTCTGCGCAGATAGATCCGGTTGCGATCCGCAACGACATTCTTCAGGCGATAGACAGCAGCAAAAACCGCTGACCTCGGTAGCAGTCATCGGCAGAACACCCCAGGTGCCGTGCTCCTTGCGGCACTTCGCCCGGGCTTGCGCCGCCCGGATTTCTGCCACGTGCTGGCGGTACTGCCTGCGGTTGCGAATCGCCCTCACCGCCTCCGGCGCAGGCTGCTGCCATCTGTATCCGTCACGCATGGCGCTCTCCTTGGAAATGGGCGGCCGTGGACACCTTTCGTGCAGAATGGAAGTTCCCCAACAACCATTCAGAAAGGGCCACGGCCATGAAAACTTCAGCCACAAAGTTCTTCGCCGAGAACGTCAACCTGTTCTCCGATCCGAAGCAGAACCCGAAGGAATACAACTTGTTCATGGGGCTGCATGCCTTGTCTCAGCAAGTAGACGCAATGCAGCAGCAACTTGCGGCTCAAGCTCACGAGATCCAGCAGTTGCGGCAAGCTCTGCAATCCATGCGATATCCCGCGCCGTAAGGTATGCGCAGCGGGATGGCTCGGTAGCATATTCCGGGCCAGTACCACGCGCCCCACGGCGCACAGCCTCAACATCACGCCCGAACTGCTCCGGCTTGCCTGCGTACATGCCGGCGTGTTGTTGCGCCCATATCAGAGCGGCCTCTTCTGTGAAGTCACGCATGGCCGCCCTCCTGCTGCGCGTTGGCCGGGGCTTCCAGATCCGGCCAGATGCGCCAGTAATCGTCCGGGCGCAGGTCCTGGCGCGTTACGGCGCCGGCGGTGGCGCGCTCGATAGGAAGACAGTGCTCAATCGGTACCGGCCGTACCCCATGCGCCCACTGGCTCACAGTGGGAGGCTTGACCCCCAGCAATCGGGCAAGCGCAGCCTGCGACGACACGGCTTCGCAGGCGCGGTTGATGGATTCGGTGATTTTGTTCATGACGCCACTATAAGGCATTGCCTACATTCAATCAAGCGGCATTGCCTAATGAGGCACAACTAGGATGAAATTAGGCGATGCTTAAGGGAAAAGAACTTGGTGACGCCATCCGTCAGGCGCTTGCAGACAACGGCAAGACACCGGCCGATGCCGCACGATACTTCAACGTGAAGCCACCGTCTGTCAGCGGCTGGCTAAGCACCGGCAGGATCTCGAAAGAGAATTTCGACAAACTGCGTGTGTGGCTCAGCGATACGCCAGATTCGCACTGGGGCGTATCCGCGCGCCCTGTGACGGCAGAGATCGCCAAGCAGTGGCCCTTCTCCCCCGACCTGCTGGACCAGGTACTGGCGCTGGATGCCCGGGATCGGCTGCAGCTGGAGGGAGCGCTGCGACTGGCGCTGGCGCAGATCAGGTCCGTTGACGGGCAGAAGAAAACGGCAGCGTGATTTCGCAGCCGGGCAAGTTGCGGAACAGCAGCCTCAGAAGAGTGAAGTGAAGTGTGACCACCCCATGATCATCAAGGGAACTAGTAGAAGCACTATGAATCATACTTTTTAAGGTATAGAATGCCCTTTCTAGAGATAGACATTGATGCAGAGGCTGAGCTAGAGGCGCTGTGGAAGACGGATCCGCGTGACGCTGCCTTGATCATGCAATTGCTGCATCTTCTTGCCGATGATGAAAGCGAGCTGGACAAGTTGGTTAGGCCAGGCTACCGAAGCCACACTACCCCTAACTTTGACATCACCCTGTTCCAGGAGGCGCAGGATCTTGGGTACAACCTTTACCGAATAAAGTACCTGAACGCCCGTAAAAACTACGCGCGATTCCGTGTATTTCTCGCCTACGATCACATAGAGGATGGCTACTATGTCCTTGCAATTTCAGCCAGATCAGACACCACGTACAGTACAGATTCAGAAGGATTCCGAAACCTGGCACATCGATATCAGCAGTGCGGAATTCCAAAGCTCCATGGACATGGGTAGCGTGCAAGTCGGGCATGCCTCCATGCGCGTTACCGTTGTCAGTACTGACCTAATCAATGATGAAAGCGGACGTCCTGCCAAGGCAGAGCGCTCCCGCCGCTTGAGTGACTACTTGCGCAGTTCAGCCTCCAAGCCGGGTAGAGCTGAACACTTGAGCGCAGCAGCGCGTGAGCTTGCAACTTCAGATCAGGTGACGCTGAGGCCACTAACCCGCTTGCGACTGAATGCAGACATGACCCAGGCCAAGCTGGCAGGGCTGATGGGCGTCTCACAGCCCAACATTGCGAAATGGGAGCGAGACCCAGGCAACATGACCTGCGACACCCAGAGACGACTGGCTAAAGCCTTGGGCATCACCTTCATGGAAGTCGCTGCTGCCATTGATAGCCAGCACCAGAATTGTCTGCAATCAGCAAATCGAGATGACCATGCCACTGCCTGAATCTTGTAGCCTGATCAACGTCTTTTGCGAGGACATTCGCAAGGAAGAGAACGGAAAAATATCTCTGATAGGCGTGCTTCCTGCAAAGGGAGTGGTGCTACCGCAAGACGGCTCCCCGCTTGAGCAGCCGCTATCCATTGTCTGCTACCTGCGACTCCCCCGAGCCCTCGAGATGGAGCCTCTGTCTCTTTTGGTACGAAACTCAGCAGTGGATCCCTCAACACTTCAGGTTGGCGTTAATGGGATCCATGAAACCCATAACTCGAAAAGAGCTGAGGCGGGCGCAAACTTAGACGGCACTGCTCTGTATCGTGTGGTGATCCAAACTGGAGGATTCACGACGGCTGAACCAGGAAGAGTCAGCGTGCATGCCAAAATTGGTGATGAGGTCATCAAAGGAAACGGCTTCCGAATCCAATCCACACCTGATCCAAAAGACACGGATCCAGGTCTTGATGCAGGATAGGCAACCTACAAATCTCACAACCAACCCACCCCCGAGGTGGGTTTTTTGCGTCCGCTGAAGATACATTCTGTATCACCTAGTTAGGCATTGGCTATTGACTTTGTTTAAGGCATTGCCTAACATACATCCATCCCAACCCACACGGAGCACAAGATGGATGCAACCACCAAACCCACCCTTCATGGCGTAACCGAAACCTGCAGCCCGCTGGGCCGCAGCATGCCGGCAGATGCCGACCTGCCCGCCGTAGTGACGGCCTGGGAGCATGCGCGCTATTTCCAAACCTTCCAGAACGCCGACGTCTGGACGCCTGACGGCTGGCTGGTGACGGCCAGCTTCAGCGGCGGCGAAGTACAGCTGCGCAAGGCGGACAAGGTGTGCAACGCCATCCTGCCGGCCGGCATGCTGCTGCGCTACAAGCCGAACAAGAGCACGGCCGAGTGGGTGGATTTCATGGCCTCGGTCGATGAACGCGCCCGCGTGTACGAGCGCATGGCGCAGAGCGCCAGCGACGACATGGCCCCCATACATCTGGAGAAGGCCCGCCAGATCCGCGCCGAGTACTGCATGGGGGTGCCAGCATGACCTACGCAGAAGCCCTGATGCACGCGATCAAGGAAAGTCAGCACATGGCCGCCGTATATCACAAGGATGCGGTGCGCTGCCGTGAGGAAGGCCGTCATGAAATGGCCTGCCTGTACCAGCGTTGGTCGGCCAAGTATGCCGACATGCACCTGGCCCTGCGCGGCGTAACCATGGAGGCAGCATGAACAAGAAAACCTCCCTCGTCCTACGCGTCTGCCGTCCCGATGGAACCAGCCATGGCGGCTTTCAGTGGCCGCTGACAGTCGGAGCAGAAGTTGTCGCCCCTGACTGGGAAGCCAACGACGAATGCGGTAATGGTCTGCACGGCTGGCTGTACGGTCAAGGCCATTACGACTGTGCCTCGTACTGGGAAAAGTCAGACGCCAAGTGGTTGGTGCTGGAAGTCGAATCCGAACGCATCCAGATGCTCGAAGGAAAATGCAAGTTTGAGCGATGCATCGTGCGATTCGTCGGAGACAGGGCGGAAGCTTCGGCCCATCTAATCGAGCACGAGCCGAAATCGGCCGATGTGGCCGTGATCGGAGCAAGCCTGCAGGTCGGCGCTAAACAAAGTGGTTTGGTTGGAGCGCTGGGAACCCTGACCGGTGGCGATTACTCCACCCTGACCGGTGGCGATTACTCCACCCTGACCGGTGGCGACCGCTCCACCCTGACCGGTGGCTATCGCTCCACCCTGACCGGTGGCGATTACTCCACCCTGACCGGTGGCGATGAATCCACCCTGACCGGTGGCGATGAATCCACCCTGACCGGTGGCGATTACTCCACCCTGACCGGTGGCGATTACTCCACCCTGACCGGTGGCGACCGCTCCACCCTGACCGGTGGCTATCGCTCCACCCTGACCGGTGGCGACCGCTCCACCCTGACCGGTGGCTATCGCTCCACCCTGACCGGTGGCTATCGCTCCACCCTGACCGGTGGCGCTCGCTCCACCCTGACCGGTGGCGCTCGCTCTGAGCTTCGCATCCGCTACTGGGATGACAAAGCTGATCGCTATCGCACCGCCATCGCCTACGTCGGAGAAAACGGCATTAAGCCCTATGTAGCCTACCGTCTAGATGACAACCATCAGTTCGTGGAGGCAGCATGAAACGCCTGAATTTGTTTGCCGCCGCCCTGATCACCGCCGCCGTGGGCGCATGCGCAGCCCTGGACAACGGCCCGACCGAGCACGACACAGCCGTGGCCATCGAGCAGGACGCCGAAACCGCAGCCATGCAGGCCGCCATCGACCGCAACTGCGCCGGCCTGGATCAGCGCTCCGAGCTGCAGTGCGCCCTGGACACCCTGCAGGAGCTCCAGCCCGACCGCTGGATTCCAGAAGACGCCGCACGCGCCGCGCTGGCCGTGCCGTTTGCTGCCACCAAGACAAAGGAGTAACCACCATGAGCACCGAAATCACCACTGCAACAAATTCGGCAATAACCCTCTCTGAGGACGATTTGATGAATGTGCTGGAAAGCAGCCTCTATCCGGGCGCTGCGCGCGACTCAATCAAGATGGTCATCGGGTATTGCAAGGCCGCAGGCCTTGACCCCATGCAGAAGCCGGTACACATCGTACCGATGTGGGACAGCAAGGCAAAGCGCATGCGAGACGTGATCATGCCGGGTGTTGGCCTTTACCGCACCCAGGCATCGCGCGCTGGCTGCATTGGCGTCAGCGAGCCGGAGTTTGGCCCTGAGATAAAAGAGTCAGTCGGTGGCGTGGAAATCACGTACCCGAAGTGGTGCCGCGTCACGGCAAAGCGCCGCCTGCCATCCGGTGAAATAGCCGAATTCACGGCCAAGGAATTCTGGTTGGAAAACTACGCTACTGCTGGCAAGGACAGCATGGCACCGAATGCCATGTGGAAGCGCCGAGTGTACGCCCAGCTTGCAAAGTGCGCCGAGGCGCAGGCCCTGCGGAAGGCATTCCCCGAGGTTGGCAGCATGCCAACAGCCGATGAGATGGAGGGCAAGACGATTGACATGGGTGCTGCAGATGTGGTGCACCAGCAGCCCGCAACCGGTCGCCCCGCTCTGCCGGCCAGCTACCCCGAGGATGCATTCAAGGTCAACCTGCCCAAGTGGCGCGAGGCCATCGCTGCCAACAAGGTGACGGCTGAGCGCGTGATCGCGCTGGCCGGCTCCAAGGGCCAGCTCACCGATGAGCAGCAAGCAGCCATCCGCGCCCCCATCGAGGCCGCGCCCGCCCAGCAGCAGCCGGACGCCGACGGCGTGATCGATCAGCCCACCATGACCTATGCCCAGGTGGCAACGCGCCTGCACGCTGCCCAGACGATGGACCAGCTGGCCGACGTCGGTAGTTGCATCTCGCTGGTCCAGGATGCGGCCCACCGCCAGGAGCTCGCCGATATCTACGACCAGCGCGCCGCGCAACTGGAGGGCTGACACCATGACCATGATCGAACACAACTTTGTCCAGGGTAGCCCTGAGTGGCACCAGCACCGGGCCACGCACTACAACGCCAGCGACGCCCCGGCCATGCTGGGCATGAGCAAGTACAAGACGCGCCCAGAGCTGATGCACGAGATGCACACCGGCTTCACACCCGAGGTGGACCCGGCCACCCAGGCCCGCTTCGATGCCGGCCACCGCTTCGAGGCACTCGCCCGCCCGCTGGCCGAGCAGATCATCGGCGAGGAGCTGTTTCCTGTTGTCGTGTCCGCCGGCAAGCTGTCCGCCAGCCTGGATGGCATCACGATGCTGGGCGATGCCATCTGGGAGCACAAGACGCTGAATGCCACGCTGCGCGACTTCTTCGCCGATGCGGACACCATGCACCCGAACGTCCGCGCATCCGCAGAGGTCGGCAAACTCCTGCCGATCACGTACCAGGCGCAGATGGAACAGCAGCTGATGATCTCGGATGCCCAGCGCTGCCTGTTCATGGCTTCCCGCTGGTCAGGTGATGGCGAACTGCTTGAGGAGCGCCACTGCTGGTACGAGAGCGACCCGGATCTGCGCCGCCAGATCGTGGCCGGCTGGCAGCAGTTCGAACACGATCTGGCCCAGTACCAGCCGTCGGCCGCGCCGGACGTGGTTGAGCGTGACCGCAAGCCGGACAACCTGCCGGCCCTCATGATCGAGGTCAGCGGTCGCGTGGTCAGCTCCAACCTGAAGCCGTTCCGCCAGCACGCGCTGGCCGTGATCGACGATATCAGCACCGACCTGCAGACCGACCAGGACTTCGCAGATGCCGAAGCCGCCGTCAAATGGCTGCGCGATGACGTGGCCGCTCAGCTCAAGGCTGCGAAGCAGCACGCCATGGCGCAGGCCTCCGATATCGATGCCCTGTTTCGCATCGTCGATTCCGTCATCAGCGCCGCCGACAGCAAGCGCCTGCAGCTGGAGAAGCTGGTCAAGCAGCGCAAGGACGAGATTCGTGGCGAGCTGATCGGCTCTGCGCAGGTCGCGCTGGATGAGCACGTGGCCGGCCTGAACAAGCGCATGCCCCAGCCATGGCTGAACCGCATCATGGGCGGCTTCATCGACGTGATCCGCGGCAAGCGCAGCCTCACCAGCATGCAGGACGCCATCGACGCCGAGCTGGCCCGCTGCAAGATCGAGGCCAACGAGCTGGCCGGCCGCCTGCAGGATAACGCCGCCGCGCTGCGCGACGACGAGGGCCGCGACTGGATGTTCCTGTTTGCTGATTTCAAGGTTGCCGGCCTGAAGCCGACCGAGGATTTCCGCGCCATTGCCGCCCAGCGTATCCAGCTGCACAAAGACGCCGAAGCCAAACGCCGGCAGGCAGAGGAAGATGCCGCTGCAGCTGCGGAGCAGGCTGCGCTGTTCGCCGCCGCGAAACCGGAGCCTGCGCCCGAGCCGGCACCGCCAGCACCAGCACCAGCACCAGCACCAGCACCAGCAGCCGTCCGCAAGACGGTACGCTCAGACGACGACGGCCAGCGCCTGAAGCTGGGCGAGATAAGCGCCCTGCTGGGACTCGCAGTGACCGCTGAATTTCTGGCGACTCTGGGCTTTAACCCCGTGGCCACAGACCGATCGGCCAAGATGTACCGCACCAGCGACTTCCCGGCAATCTGCGATGCGATCGCAGACCTGGCGGTGTCGGCTCGGATCGCATTTGAACAAGCGCAGCAGCGCAAGGAGGCAGCATGACACACGAACAAGCCTGCCGCAAGGCTGCTGCGTTTTATCAGAGCCTGGCAGCCGACAGGCACGAAAAATACCGTCGATTTGTCGATGAGGGCGAGAACGCTTTGGCTGCCCTCCACTCTGAGATGGCGGCTGAGAATGCGGCAATCGCCCGCGCACTGATGAAGATCGAGGGGGGTGAAGCATGACTACCGACCACAACGAACTGCGCGCCCTGGCGCTGGCTGCTACGCCGGGTCCGTGGCGCGTGGGGCGCGGCAGCAAGAGCCGCATCTACGCGCCCTATCACGTCCAGCCAGATGGGCACGCTATTGCCCGCACATATGGCTCTGAGCTGAACGGAATAGGCGTGGCCGACCTAACCGGCCCAGTGAATATTGCAGATGCCGCCTATATCGCCGCCGCCAACCCGGCCACCGTGCTGGTGCTGCTGGAGGCGCTGGAGGCGCTGGAAGGTCTGACTGGAGACATTCAGGCGCTGATAGGAGAAAGCAGCGGAGTGGCCGGATTGCACATGAACGGCGACGTTGCGCCATGGGGCGATCTTGAAGCAGGTGGAAGGTTTGAACGCCTAACGCATCTCCCGGCTGCACATGCCGCCATCACAAAGGTGAAAGGCGGTGCAGCATGACGACTGATCTCAAACTGACGAAAGAGCAGGAGGCGATGTTCCAGCCGGGTTGCTTCGTGGCCCTGCATCCTGACAGCAAACACCCGGATGCCGGCCGTGTCGGCAAGATAGTTAGCCGCAATGGCAGCGAGATGCTGGTCGAGTTCTTCTCGGACGAGTTGATCGGAAAAAGCGAGTTCAGCACGATCCCGCTCGGGCACTGGGGGCCGGTTCCGGAATTCTTCGTTGAGGAGTACGAGCCTCGTGCCAAGAAACGCGGCTGGCGAGTCACCGAGCGCGGCATGAAGATGTTCCGCGATCTTGGATGGGGCTATACGGCAGCGACAGAGGGGAAAGACCATGCTTGATGTGCGCATCGTGCTGGATGATGTTCCAGAGTACGTTTTCAAGGCTTGCGGAGCCACGACACAAGACGAACGCGACACCATCAGCGCGTGCGTTCGCACCTACGCCAGAGATTGCATTGCGGCGACGCTTTTGACCATCGAGGACGGCCCGGTATTCAAGGATGCGTGGCGCTACCGTGCCATGGTTGAAAACGGGGTTGTGCCGTCTGAATGGCACGAGATCATCAGCCAAGGACGCGATGGCTACCGCGTCCGCGCTGATGCTGCCTTTGACCAATTCGTTACCGACGAGCTTTCCGATTACGAATATGGCGAGGCATAACGATGCCTTCCAAGGAGGAGTGGAAATGAATATCTCGATCATTCCGGCAGTCGTCGCCGGGTATGACATGGACGACAGCATGCGCATGCTGACGGCACAGGAGTGCCGCGCCGCCATGGGCTTCCCTGTCGACTACAAGCTGCCCGCACAGCACCGCGAGGCCGTGCACCTGCTGGGCAACGCCGTCTGCCCGCCAGTGGCGGCGACGATCATCCGCGAAATGATGGAGGTGGCATGAGCAAGAAGCACCGCAGCGCAGCACGCGGCAAGCAGCGCCGCAAGTACGAGGCCAGCAACGCCAGCGTCTACATCGTCATGGCCCGCACCCAGACATACACGCCGGAAGAGCAGCGCAAGCTGCAGCTACCCGTGTACCTGGCGCTGGATGCCATGACGGCAGGCACGGCAGACGCCAACGACATGGGCACGCTGTGCCGGGTCTGCAATGTCTGCCTGATCCTGGGCGAACAGATTGGTCCGGTCGCCGTGGACGTGGCCAACGAAGCGCTGGAGGCCCTGGTCCGGGCTGAGCAGCGCCTGTACCAGCACGGCCGCTACGGCCTGGACGGCAAGGGCCGCAACGCCCTGACCACCTGCCTGGACTACCACGACCAGCTGATCGCCGAATGCACTCCGGCCCAGCTGATGGAGGCGCAAGCCGAAATGCACCGCCGCGCTGCCCGTGGGCATGCCGTGCGGGTTACTGAAGAAGGAGTTGCAGCATGAGCGCCCTACTCGACACCCAAGGCATTGCCGAAATGTTCGACCTGTCGCGCCGGCACGTCACGAACGTCATCATCAAGCGGCCAGACTTTCCGGCTCCGGTCGTGAACATCAGCCGCCGTACCCGGTACTGGTCAGAGGCCGATGTGCGCAAGTTCGCCCTGGCTACAGGCGGGCGGAAATCTGCTCAGGCGTCTCGCGGTAGTAGTGTTCGATGAGCATGCGCAGATCCTTGTGGCCGCTGATCTTCGCCAGGGTCAGCACGTCAATCCGCCGACTCATCCACGTCAGCGCCGCTGCGCGGCTGTCACGGAACTGCAGCCCCTCGATCAGCACGCTATCCCGGTAATGCCGGAAGCGCTGGTCGAGGCTGTGGGCCGACAGGGTGAAGTACTTGTCCCGACCTGCAGCCCTGGCCGCATCGTCCAGCACCTGCAGAAGCGGCAGCACCCTGGGGAAGAACGGAATCAGCCGCTCCCCCACATCCTCAACGGTCTTGTGCTCTTCCAGGAAGATCGTGCGCTTCTCAAGGTTCACAGTTGACCGGCTCAGCGACAGCACTTCACTGGCCCGCAGCGCCGTATAGTGCGCAATCAGCCAGGCATAGGCCACCTCTTCCTTTGGCTTCGTCGGAGCCACGCCACGCCGGTAGTTGAGCCGGCGCAAGATCCGGCGCATCTGCTTCCATCGCGCAATCGTCTTGCGTGGCTTACCCTTTGGCGGTAAGGTCAGCGCCGTCCAGGGAGAATCCCCACACCAGAGCCACTCCTTTCGCGCCACCGTCCACACATTGCGCAGCTGGGCGAGCTCGCGCAGCACGGATGACCCGCCCACATGCTTGAGCCGCTCGTCACGCCACATCGCCAGATCAGCGGTCGTGACCTCATGGAAGATCTTGCCGGCCAGCAGCGGGAAGTCACGGATAAAGGCCTCAAACCGCAGCGCCTCCGCCTTGCCGCCGCGCTTCTTCTTGGACACCTCCAGCTCATAGCGCCGGAAGGCTTCGGCCACCGTCTTGGCCGGGTACTGGCCCAGCTTGCCGGCAGCAATGTCCGCTTCCTGCTGTGCCGCCCAAGCCTGCGCCTGCGCTTTTGTCGGCAGCGTGATCGAGCGGCCAGGCAAACCCTTGCGCCTGATCTCCGCCCGCCACCCGTTTTTCACCTTCCTGAAGTACGCCATGATCGCCTCTGCTGCGCTACGCGCGTAGCAGTGCGCGTATTCTGCGCGTAATTCTCGCACGACATTGGCAGGCATTGGAGGCCATTACATGACATAGCACGACATAGAAAAAGCCAGCAACTCGTTGGAATTGCTGGCTTTATTGCCATTTTCATGACATTGGATGATATTCAACGACTTAATACGTTTTTCATCGCTGGTGCGCGGGGGGGGACTCGAACCCCCACACCATTGCTGGCGTCAGGACCTAAACCTGGTGCGTCTACCAATTTCGCCACCCGCGCAGGTTCCGATGACGCAGCCATGACAACTGCACCACGTGAAACAGGTAATCAGTGATTTTAGCTTGCAATGACGGACAATTCACGCTCAAAGCCAGAATTCACGCAAAACACGATCGCACATGACCGCCCCACCCGCCCAGGCCCAGCCCGTCACCCACTACGAGAACTTTCCGGTGGCCAGCTGGCTGTGCCCGCCGGCGATCCGGCCGGCGGTGGCAGCGCTCTACCATTTTGCGCGAACAGCCGACGACATCGCCGACGAAGGCACGCAAACGGCCTCGCAGCGGTTGCAGGAGCTGGATCGCTATGGAAACGCACTGACGCTGGCGGCCGGCAGCACGCCCTACCCAGCCGATGCGTCATGGAGCGGCATCATGCAGCCGCTGCAAGGCGTGATCCGGCAATACCAGCTGCCAGTACCGCTGCTGCAGGACCTGCTGACGGCCTTCCGCCGCGATATCCACCACAGCGAACAGGCTGCCGTCTACGCCCGCCACGATGACTTGCTCGACTACGCACGCTATTCGGCCAACCCGGTCGGGCGCCTGATGCTGCACCTGTACGGTGTGCACGATGCCGAATCCCTGCAGCAGAGCGATGCCATCTGCACGGCGCTGCAACTCTACAACTTCTGGCAGGACATCTCGCTCGATGTGGCGCGTGGTCGCTACTACCTGCCGCAGGACCTGTGCCAGGCGCATGGCGTGGATCCGCGTCTGCCAGCGGCCAGTCCTGAACCCGCCATCCAGGTGCTGGCGGCAGACTTGCTGGATCGCGCCGATGCCCTGATGTGCGCCGGCCTGCCCTTGCCGGCGGCGGTCAGCCAACAGGCCGGCCGTTTGTCGGGCTGGGAGCTGCGCTTGGTGATGCAGGGCGGCTGGCGCATTGGCCGCAAGACGCGCGCGCTCGGCGGCCGCATTGCCCACCAGCGTCCGCGTATCAGCAAGGCCGATGCGCCGGCATTGCTCTGGGGCAGTCTGCGCCATCGGCTGGCCTGAACCGGATTGGCGCAGGAACATGGGACAATAGCGGCCACCATGTCTGACACCACGCCCGCCTCTCCGCAAGAGTACGTCCAGCTGAAGGCTGCCTCCTCCGGCAGCAGCTTCTACTATGCCTTCCTGTTCCTGCCGGCCGACCGGCGCGCCGCCATCGTGGCCTTCTACGCCTTCTGCCGCGAAATCGACGATGTGGTGGACGAGGTGCAGGATCCTGGCGTGGCCCAGGCCAAGCTGGCCTGGTGGCAAAACGAGGTGCGTCAGGCCTATGCTGGCCAGCCCACGCACCCGGTGATGCAGGCGCTGATGCCCTGGACCCAGCCTTTCGGTATCGAACAGCGCCAGCTGCTGGCGGTGATCGAGGGCTGCCAGATGGACCTGCAGCAGACACGCTATCTGGATTTTCCCGGCCTGCAGCGCTACTGCCATCTGGTCGCGGGCATCGTCGGTGAAGTGTCGGCACGCATCTTCGGTCAGAAAGACGAGCAGACCACGCAATATGCGCATGAGCTCGGCCTGGCGCTGCAGCTTACCAACATCATCCGCGACGTTGGCGAAGACGCCATGCGCGGCCGCATCTACCTGCCGATCAGCGAGCTGCAGCAGTTTGGCGTCAAAGCCAACACCATCCTCAAGCGCGAGTATTCGGAAGACTTCCAGCGCCTGATGCAATACCAGGCACAGCGCGCGCACCAGCACTACGACCGTGCGCTCGCCCTGCTGCCCACGGTGGACCGCCGCAGCCAGAAGCCCGGCCTGATGATGGCCAGCATCTACCGCACCTTGCTGCGCGAAATCGAACGTTCCAACTTCCAGGTGCTGCACCAGCGCATCAGCCTGACGCCACTGCGCAAGTTCTGGCTGGCCTGGAAAATACAGGCGCTCGGCGTGCGCAAGCTCTGAGCGGCATGCCTTCCGCGCCTGGCCATGTGGCCATTGTTGGTGCCGGCTGGGCCGGTTGCACGGCGGCGCTAGCAGCGCAGCAACTCGGCTGGCGTGTCAGCCTGCTCGAAGCCGCGCGTGACCCGGGCGGCCGCGCGCGCAGCGTGGCCCTGAGCGATACCCTGACCATGGACAACGGTCAGCATATCCTGATCGGCGCCTATGCCAGCTGCCTGCAAATGATGCTGCAAGTCGGAGTCGATCCCAGCCAGGTGCTGCATCGTGAACCGCTGGATCTGCGCACGCCGGATGGTCGTGGCCTGCGCATGCCGCCCGCCTCTGCCCTGCCCACCTGGGATGTGCTGCGTGCCATCTGGCAGGCGCAGGGCTGGAGCCTGGCAGCCAAACTCTCCCTGCTGCGCGTGGCGGCGCGCTGGCAACACCAGGGCTACCGTTGTGACAACAGCGCCAGCGTGCTGCAGGTCTGCCGTGGCCTGCATGCCGATATCCTGCAAGATCTGGTCACGCCGCTGTGCGTGTCGGCCTTCAATAGTCAGCCGGAACATACCAGCGGCCGGGTATTCCTGCGTGTGATCCACGACGCGCTGATGGCACAACGCGGAGGCTCGGACGCGTTGGTGGCACGCGTGCCGCTGGGCCAGGTGCTGCCGGAGCCCGCCGTGCGCTGGCTGCAAACCCAAGGCGCCGAGGTGCGGCTCGGCTGCCGGGTACAAGGACTGGAGCCGCTACAGGCCAATTCTCCCAATGCCGGCTGGCAGCTGCAACTCGACGATGGCAGCCAGTTGCAGGCTGATCGCGTCATCCTGGCGACACCGGCACCGGAAGCGGCGCGCCTGCTGCAACAGATACAGACAATTTTTTGCGAGGTGCAGCACAGCCGTTACCAGCGCTGGATCGAGATGGCGAATCGGCTGCAGTGGATGCCGATTGCCACCACTTACGCCTGGTGCCCGCTAGACGATGCCGCACGCCTGCCGCGCATGCAAGCGCTGGCCGGCAGTCCGGCCCAGTTCGTGTTCAGCCATCCGGAACAGGATGGGATAGAAAACGGGCAGCGCCTGCTGGCCTTTGTCGCCAGCTGCAGCAAGCTGCCACGGGACGCCCATGAGCAGGCAATCCTGCAGCAGGCGCAGGCCGAACTCGGCCTGTCACGGCTGACGCTGATCCGCACGCTGGTGGACAAGCGCGCCACCTTTGTCTGCAGCGCCGACGTGCAGCGCCCGCCGATGCAGATCCTGCCCGGCTTGCGTGCCTGTGGTGATTATGTCGAGGGCGATTACCCGGCCACGCTCGAAGGCGCGGTACGCAGCGGCCTGCAGGCCGCTCAGTCCTTGTCGGCGTAGGGGTTGTGCGAGGTCTTCATCTCGATACGCAGCGGCGTACCAGTCAAGTTGAAGATCTTGCGCAGACGGCCTTCCAGATAGCGCTTGTAGGCATCGGTGACGTGCTCGAGCGAGTTGCCGTGCACCACCACCACTGGCGGGTTCATACCGCCCTGGTGCGCATAGCGCAGCTTGGGACGGTACATGCCGGAACGCTTGGGTGCCTGGAACTGCACGGCCTCGTGAAGTGCACGCGTCAGCGCCGGCGTCGGCATCTTGCAGTTGGCTGCAGCATAGGCCTGGCCAATCGACTTCCACAGCGGGGCGATGCCCTGACGCTTGATCGCAGAAATATAGTGCAGTGCCGCGAACTTGAGGAAACCCAGACGGGTTTCGACCGAGCGCAGCACCAGCTCGCGCTGGTAGTCGTCGACCGCATCCCACTTGTTGATGGCGATCACCACGGCGCGGCCGGATTCCAGGATGTAGCCGGCAATGTGCGCGTCCTGGTCGGTCACGCCCTGCGTCGCATCCAGCAGCAAGAGCACCACGTTGGCCGATTCGATCGCCTGCAGCGTCTTCACCACCGAGAATTTCTCGATCGCCTCGAACACCTTGCCCTTGCGGCGCAGGCCAGCGGTATCGATCAGCTCGTAGGTCTGGCCATCACGCTCGAACGGCACGCTGATGGCATCACGCGTGGTACCCGGCAGGTCGAACGCCACCAGGCGCTCCTCACCGAGCCAGGTGTTGATCAGCGTGGACTTGCCGACGTTGGGACGGCCGGCCACGGCCAGCTTGATCGTCTTGTTCTCTTCGCCGGCCTCATCGTCGTCATCCGGCTCCGGAATGCCGATGCTGTCCAGCGCCAGATCGACCAGGCCACGAATACCCTGACCATGGGCGGCGGACACCGCGTGCACCTCACCCAGGCCGAGCTCATAGAAATCGGTCAGCTGCTGGCCTTCCTTCATGCCCTCGGCCTTGTTGGCCGCGAGGATGGTGCTCTTGCCGAGGCGTCGCAGGTAGTTGGCAATGTCATGGTCCTGCGCTGACAGGCCTTCACGCGCGTCAACGACGAACACCACCACATCCGCTTCGGCCACGGCCTGCTGCGTCTGGCGTGCCATTTCGCGGAAGATACTGCCGGTGCCGGCATCCGGCTCGAAACCGCCGGTATCGATGACGATGAACTCGCGACGGCCCTGGCGACCATTGCCGTAGTGGCGGTCACGCGTCAGGCCGGCAAAGTCGGCCACGATCGCATCACGCGACTTGGTCATGCGGTTGAACAGGGTGGACTTGCCCACATTGGGCCGCCCCACCAGGGCGATCACGGGTTTCATGTACGCCGTTTCCTTTTCTCAGAGTCCGCCTGAATCAGTTCAGGCGGATGCCGGTGACCGTGCCCTTCGAGGTCACGACCACCACAGTATGGCCAGCCAGTACCGGAGCGGCCTGGATGGCAGAACCATCGGTCGCAATGCGGTTGCGCAGGAGGCCGGTATTGCGGTCCAGGATGTGCACCATGCCGTCACCGTCACCCACCACCACCAGGTTGCCCACCAGCAGCGGCGCACTCAGGTTGCGGTAGCGCAGATTGCGGTTCTGCCAGAGCTGCTCGCCATTCTGGCGGTTCCAGGCTACGACGTCGCCGGTGCGATCGGTACCGATCACGATGCCGGCATCACCGGTCACGCCGGTGGAGCCATCGCTGGGCTGGGTCCAGACGGTGCTGCCATTGGTCATGTCCACGCAGCCCACAGCCGCCTGGAAGCTGCGTGCGCACAGGCTGGCATCGGCACGCGTCGCCGGCGCGATCACGTCGGCAATCGAGGCCACCTGGTGGATGCCGCGCGGGCTGGCCAGCACCATTTCCAGCATGCCGGTACCGTTATCGGGGTTGAACACCACCACGCGACCAGACACGCCAGCCAGTAGCATGCCGCCAGCCGGCATCAGCAGCGAGGATTGCTCCAGCACCATGCGATCGGCCGTATTGCCACGTGCGGTCTGCTGCCACAGGCGGTAGCCGTTGGCGGCATCGTAGGTGGTGATGCCACGGTCGGCCGTGAGCACGAACACGCGGCCACCTGCCACCAGCGGTGCGGTATAGGCCTGCGACGCCAGTCGCGTGCGCCAGACTTCCTGGCCATTGCGCAGCGCCACCAGCATGTTGTTGTCGACCACCACGGCGCTGGTCGTGCCGTCGGTACCGACACCGGCGCTCAGCGACTTGCCGGCCTGTGCCTGCCACAGGCTGGCACCAGTGCTGGCCTGCAGTGCCTGCACCTGGCCGTTGGAGCTGCCCAGCACCACCTGGTCGCCATCAGCGGCTACCAGCAGCGGGAACTGGACATTGCCGGCGAGCTTCTGCGTCCAGCTGGTCGCAGCCGCGACGCTGGCCGGGTTTTGCTGCAGCGGTGTCGGCTTGGGCGGCTTGTAGCTGGAACAGGCGCTCAGGGCTGCGCCCATCAACAGGGTGACCAGCCAGGTGGCCGTCTTGCGGGAAACCGTTGCTTGCATCATCCGTACTCCTTGTTGCGCGATTCTGAACCGGGAAAATCAGCTGGCACTGGCAGCGCTGGCTACAGCCGATGCGGCTGCAGGCGTGGCAGCAGCCGATGCCGCCGCACTGGCTGGCGCTGCCGCTATTGCCGGCGCCAGCGTGGCCAGATCCACGCCCAGCGAAGTCAGCTTGATGCCAACCATCTGCTGGTAGGCCGGGTCACCGTCGAGCGCACGATAGGCCTTGGTATAGGCCTCGATCGCCTGCGGCGGCTGGTTCTGCAGCGCATGGATATCGCCCGTCAGGTCGTCCACCAGGGCGGCGTAGCTGGCATCGACCTGCTGCAGCTGCTGCTGTGCCTGGTCAAACTGCTTCTGTTCCACCATCTGCTGTGCCAGCTGCAGGCGCGCCAAGCCTTGCAGGCCCTTGTCTGCGCCCTTTTCGGCCGCCACGGTCAGGGCGGCGCGGCTCTGGTCGGCCTGCCCTTTCTCGTGGAACACGCGTGCCGCCAGCAGCGCAGCATGTTGCGCATAGGTGGTGGACGCAAAGTCGTCCTGCATCAGTTTCAGGCTGTTGGCCAGCTTGGCCACATCGCCAGCGTCGGCATCAGCCTGCACCTGGTCGTACAAAGCGGAGGCCTTCACGGCCTGGTTGGATTCGTACCACTGGTAGCCGCGCCAGCTGGCAAAGCCCAGCAGCCCCACCACCACCACGGTGGTGATCAGCGTGCCCCACTTCTCCCAGAAGTGCTTGAGCTTGTCGAGTTGTTCCTGTTCTTCGAGGTCGAGATTCTGAATCGCCATGCTTGTTCCGTTGCTGTCCTGCGCGCTGGCAGGCTCGATTTAATCTTGTGATTGTAGGCTGTTCGCCCAGTCTGCCAGCTCTGCCAGCGGTTTTTTGACCTGCTCGCCGGCGCCATCGCGCAGCTGCTTGATCGTCACACAGCCCTCGGCCACTTCGTCGGCACCAAACACCAGGGCAAAGCGGGCACCGCTGGCATCGGCCTTCTTGAACTGCGACTTGAAGCTGCCCATGTCACCACCAGGCGTGGCGTGCATCTGCACCCGGACGCCAGCCTGGCGCAGCTGCTGCAGCGCATGCATGGCCACCGGCAGCGACTGCATGTCGGGAATGACGGCATAGGCGTCGGGCACCGGCAGCTCGGGCAGCAGCTCCTGCTCCTTCAGCAGTTCCAGCACGCGCTCCACGCCCATGGCCCAACCGACGCCCGGTGCCGGCTTGCCGCCCACCTGTTCGATCAGGCCATCATAACGGCCGCCGGCACAGATGGTGCCCTGCGCGCCCAGGCTCTCGGTGATGAACTCGAACACGGTCAGGTTGTAGTAATCGAGGCCGCGCACCAGTCGCGGGTTGATGGTGAACGCCACGTCATGCGCACGCAGGATCTGCTGCAGCGTCTCGAAGGCCTGCAGCGAGGCTTCGCCGAGGAAGTCGAGCAGCTTCGGCGCGCTTTCCACCACCTCTTTCATGGCCGAGTTCTTGGTATCCAGGATGCGCAGCGGGTTGCTGTACAGGCGGCGCTTGCCGTCGTCGTCCAGCAGCTCCTGGTGTGCCTCGAAGTGTTTGATCAGCGCTTCGCGGTGTGCCTTGCGCTCGTCCGGCTGGCCCAGGCTGTTGATTTCCAGGCGCACATCGCGCACGCCCAGCAGCTGCCACAGGCTGTGTGCCAGCAGGATCAGTTCGGCATCGACATGGGCGCCGGAAAAGCCCAGCGCCTCGGCGCCCACCTGGTGGAACTGGCGATAGCGGCCACGCTGAGGACGCTCGTGGCGGAACATCGGGCCCATGTAGTAGAGGCGCTTGCCGCCTTCGTACAGCAGGTTGTGCTCGGCTACGGCGCGCACCACGCCGGCGGTATTTTCCGGGCGCAGTGTCAGCGCCTCGCCATTCAGGCGGTCTTCAAAGGAATACATTTCCTTCTCGACCACATCGGTCACTTCGCCCAGGCTGCGCACGAACAGGCCGGTCGGCTCGACGATGGGGGTGCGGATATTGCGATAGGCAAAGCGCGCCATGACCTCGCGCACCTGGCTCTCCAGCCATTCCCAGTGCGCGGAATGCGGCGGCAGGATGTCGTTCATGCCCTTGATCGCGGTAATTTTCTGTGCCATGAAATTGTTGTCGGATACTTGAAACACAAGGCCCGCCAGGCGGGCCAGGAAAGGCGTCAGGCAGGGTTGCCGTAACGCCGTTCGATATAGGAAGTCACCAGTTGCTGGAACTCGGTGGCGATGCCTTCGCCACGCAGCGTGAGGGCTTTTTCGCCATCGATGAATACCGGAGCGGCCGGCGCCTCACCAGTACCGGGCAGGCTGATGCCGATATCGGCATGTTTGCTTTCGCCCGGGCCGTTGACGATGCAGCCCATCACGGCCACTTTCATCGTTTCCACGCCGGGATACTGCTCACGCCAGACCGGCATCTGCGCACGCAGGAAGTCATCGATCTGCTTGGCCAGCTCCTGGAAGGTGCTGCTGGTGGTGCGGCCACAACCCGGACAGGCGGTGACGCTGGGCACAAAGGTGCGCAAGCCAAGCGACTGCAGGATCTCGGAAGCGATCACCACCTCCTGCGTACGCGGCTCGCCCGGCTGCGGGGTCAGCGACACGCGGATGGTGTCGCCAATGCCTTCCTGCAGCAGGATGGACAGCGCCGTGGCCGAGGCCACCGTGCCCTTCACGCCCATGCCGGCCTCGGTCAGGCCGAGGTGCAGCGGGTAGTCGCAACGCTGGCTCAGCGCGCGGTAGACGGCAATCAGGTCCTGCACGCCGCTGACCTTGCAGGACAGCAGGATCTGCGAACGCGCCATGCCCATTTCGGCGGCACGTTCGGCCGAGTTGATGGCCGAGGCCATCAGCGCCTCGTACATGACCTGCTGGCCACTCCAGGGCTCGGCACGCTGGCTGTTGAGGTCCATCATGTCGGCCAGCAGTTCCTGATCCAGGCTGCCCCAGTTGACGCCGATACGCACCGGCTTGTCCCAGCGCATGGCGGCCTCGATCATCTGGCCGAACTGGCGATCCTTCTTGTCGCCCTTGCCGACGTTGCCCGGGTTGATGCGGTACTTGGACAACGCCTGGGCGCAGTCCGGAAACTCGGTCAGCAGGCGGTGGCCGTTGTAGTGGAAGTCGCCGATCAACGGCACGTTCACCCCCATGCGGTCCAGCTGTTCACGCACGTAGGGCACGGCCTGGGCTGCCTCCGGGGTGTTGACGGTGATGCGCACGAGTTCGGAGCCAGCCTGCGCGAGCTCCTTGACCTGGATCGCGGTGCCGACGGCATCGACGGTATCGGTATTCGTCATCGACTGCACGCGCACTGGCGCGTCGCCGCCAATCGTCACCACATGGTCGCCATGGCGCACCTGCGCCTGCAGCGTGCGGGCACGCTGCGGTACGGATACCGGAACGGGAGTGGTCTGGGATTCCATCTGCGGACTCCTTACTGAAT
The DNA here is from genome assembly GCF_036312245.1 of Brachymonas sp. J145. NCBI lineage: Bacteria > Pseudomonadati > Pseudomonadota > Betaproteobacteria > Burkholderiales > Comamonadaceae > Allobrachymonas > Brachymonas sp. J145. Next base: position 56,328 of record NZ_JAZDCI010000007.1, read on the forward strand.
CTGGAAGCGCGCCACGCCGGTACGCGCCACACCGGCCAGATCAAATGTCTGGCCACGGTCCAGCAGCTGCTGGATGTTTTCGGCACGGCCGATCGTCACGCGGATCGGGTAGGTATCGACCGGTACGGTCTGCTCTTCACCGGCAGCCAGCGTGCGCTCGAATACGGTACGGTTGTTCTGGTTGCGGACCTGCACCCAGGTTTCACCGCTGGCGCGGAACACCAGGCCGGTGCTGCTGCTGACAACCGGAGCCGATGCCGCAGCGCTGGCCGGCGTCAGGGTGGTGCCAACGGCGGCGGCCGGCTGCAGAGTCGTGGCAGCCGGTGCTGCGGCAGATGCCGGAGCCAGCGTCGGAGCCGGCGCCAGAGTGGTGGCTGCTGCCGGAGCCGGAGCCAATTGGCCGACGGCTGCCGGAGCAGCTTCGGCCGCACTGGCCGGGGCGCTGGCCGCTTCGACACTGGTGCCCTCCCATTTGGCCGAGAAAGTCGGCAGCAGGAACAGCAGCACGGCACCAATCGCCAGCGCTGCCACGGCGGCTATCGCCCACAGCGGCAGGCCCATGCCCGCGCGCATGCCCGCGCCAAAGCGGGAATTGCTGATCGGGGCATTGATCGATTCGTCATCGGTGTGGATATGCGGCTTGTCGGACGGCATGCGTGCCAGTACCGGTTGCGCCTCCACGCCCAGGAATCGACAGATATTGGCCGCCAGCCCGCGCGCAAAGAACACACCCGGCATGTTGGACAGGTCATCGTTTTCCAGTTCCAGGATACGCTGCGGCGGCACCTTCATGGTCGTGGCCAGCACCTCCACTTCCACGCCGGCCTGTTCACGCGCGCTGCGCAGCATCTTGCCGGGGCTGAGGGTCTCATCCAGTCGGATCCGGGGCTTGTCTTCGGATCCGGTTGCAATGGACTCATTCTGTACGTCAGTCATTCCTGGGCTCTTGGGAGTTGGAGGTGGATGGGGTGGCTGCGCAATGCGCAAGTGCCTGTCGGGTACGGGCTTGCGCGCTTGGTGGCTGCAAGGCCAGGGCCGAGGCGAACAGGCGTCCGGCTTCGGCGCCCTGCTGCCGCTCGCACAGCAGCACGGCCAGGTTGTGCATGATGCCGGCATCCTGCGGCGCCAGCTGCAAGGCGTGGCGCAGGCTGCGCTCGGCCAGTTCGCCCTGGCCTTGCTGTTGCAGCGCCAAGCCCTGCAGGTGCCAGGCCTGCGGCTGGGCCGGATCGGCCTGCAGCACGGTATCGATTTCCTGGCGGGCAATATCGGGCTGGCCCTGTTCCAGATAGGCCGCAGCCAGCTGCAGATGCGCCTGCAGGCGCTGCGCCGGCGTGGCGGCAGCTTCCTGGAACATGGACGGCGGCGTGCTGCTACAGGCTGCCAGCAGCAGCGTCAGCATCAGGCCTGCCAGTGTCCTGAACAGGCCGGTTTCAGTCATCCTGAGCCCCCGGTGCCGGTGCCGCCTGGATATCGGCCATGCGCTGCAGCACGATGCGACGCTCCACGCGCGTGCGGTCCTGCACATCGCCGGCGAGCTGGCCGCAGGCGGCATCGATATCGTCACCGCGCGTCTTGCGCACCGTGGTGACAATGCCGGCGTCGTTCAGCATGCGGCCAAACTCCAGCACCACCGATTGCGGCGAGCGCTTCAGGCCAGATTCGGGGAAGGGATTGAATGGAATCAGGTTGAACTTGCACCAGGCACCCTTGCCCGATTTCCGTACCAGATCGATCAGCTGGCGCGCATGCTCGGGTTGGTCGTTGACGCCATCGAGCATGCAGTACTCAAAGGTGATGAAGTCGCGCGGGGCGAACTCCAGATAGTGCTGGCAGGACTGCATCAGCTCGGCCAGCGGGTATTTGCGGTTGAGCGGCACCAGGTGGTCGCGCAGCGCATCATTGGGCGCGTGCAGCGATACGGCCAGCGCCACTGGGCAATCCTGCGACAGGCGGTCCATCATGGACACCACGCCCGAGGTGGACACGGTGACGCGGCGGCGCGACAAGCCATAGCCGTGGTCATCGAGCATGGTGCGCAGCGCCGGCACCAGCGCCGAGTAGTTCTGCAGCGGCTCGCCCATGCCCATCATCACCACGTTGGAGATGACGCGCTCGTCGGTGTTCAGGTGCTTGCGCAGGAAATGTTCGGCAAACCACAGCTGTGCCGTGATTTCGCCGGTAGTGAGGTTGCGGCTGAATCCCTGGTGACCGGTGGAGCAGAAACGGCAGCCTACGGCACAGCCGGCCTGCGAGGAGATGCACAGCGTGCCACGATCGGTTTCGGGGATGAAGACGGTCTCGACGGCATTGCCGCCGCCAACGTCGAACAGCCACTTGATGGTGCCGTCCGCAGACATCTGCTGCGTCAGCACCTGCAAGGGGGTGATGGTGGCCTGTCCTGCCAGCTTTTCACGCAAGCTCTTGGCCAGGTCACTCATCAGGGAAAAGTCGGAGACACCCTTCTGGTGAATCCAGCGGAACAGCTGGGTTGCGCGGAAGCGCTTCTCGCCCAGCTGGCCGCACCACGCCACCAGGCCTTCCAGATCGAAGTCGAGCAGATTGGTGGTGGTCATGGCGATGTCCTCTCTCCGTGGATTAACGGGAGTAGACGTTCATGCCCGGGAAGAAGAAAGCCACTTCCACGGCAGCCGTTTCAGCAGCGTCAGAGCCGTGCACGGCGTTGGCGTCGATGCTGTCAGCGAAGTCGGCGCGGATGGTGCCCTTGTCGGCCTTCTTCGGGTCGGTAGCGCCCATCAGGTCACGGTTCTTCAGGATGGCGCCTTCGCCTTCCAGGCACTGCACCATCACGGGGCCGGAGATCATGAAATCGACCAGGTCCTTGAAGAAGGGACGCTCCTTGTGCACGGCGTAGAAAGCCTCGGCTTCGTTACGGGACAGGTGCATCATGCGGGCAGCGATGACCTTCAGGCCGGCAGCCTCGAAGCGGGCGTAGATCTGGCCGATCACGTTCTTGGCAACTGCGTCGGGCTTGATGATGGAGAGGGTGCGTTCGATAGCCATGTGTATTCCTGATAGTAGGGAGAATGAAATCCGGGGCGGCCGGGTTGGCCGGCAGGATGGATTGCGCAGTCAGCCCATGCGGCCAGCTGCACAACCCCGGGATTTTACCTGCTTGCCATGGCATTCGCGGGAACAGGCCATGGCAGCAGCGTCTTACTTGCGCCGGCGCGGCTTGCCGGACGGGCCATTGCCCTGCCCCATCCAGTTGGCCGGGGCACTGCGGCCACCGCCACCGGTCGGGCGCTTGGCGCGGGTTTCCGGCTTGCGACCATCCAGATAACCGAACGAGGTCTGCATCGGATCGGGCTGGCTGGAGGCGCGCGGCGCGGCACGACCCGGGCCGGACTTGGCGCGCTTGCTGGCGGCGGCACCCGGGCGGTCCGGGTTGCGGCGACGCACGCCCTGCTCCTGGCGGCGCAGCTGCTCCAGGTCCACGCTTTCCTTCAGGCCGACTTCGGCCATCAGGTTCTTCACCTCGCGCTCGGGCAGTTCCATCCAGACGCCACGGCGCAGGAAGCGCGGCAGGCTCATCATGCCGTAGCGGATGCGGATCAGGCGGCTGACAGCGTGGCCGACCGCCTCGAACATGCGGCGCACCTCGCGGTTGCGGCCTTCGGAAATCGTCACGCGGTACCAGCAGTTGGCACCTTCGCCACCGCCCTCCTCGATACTGCCGAACTGGGCCGGACCGTCATCAAGTTGCACACCGTCGAGCAGGCGCTGCTTTTCCTCGTCGGACAGGGCACCGAGCACGCGCACCGCGTACTCGCGCTGCAGGCCGAAGCGCGGGTGCATCAGCTGGTTGGCCAGCGCGCCGGAGTTGGTGATCAGCAACAAGCCTTCGGTGTTCAGGTCCAGACGGCCGACCGACTGCCACTTGCCCTGCGGCAGGCGCGGCAGCTTGCGGAACACGGTCGGGCGGTTCTGCGGGTCATCATGCGTGACCAGCTCGCCGACCGGCTTGTGGTAGGCGATCACGCGCGTCGGCGGCGGTGCAATGCGCAGGCGTACCGGCTTGCCGTTGATCTTGACCACGTCGCCAAACTGGATGCGTTGGCCGACGTGGGCCGGCTCGTTGTTCACCGAAATGCGGCCCTCGGTGATCATCTGCTCCATTTCCAGGCGTGATCCCAGGCCAGCCTGGGCCAGTACCTTGTGCAGCTTGGGTGCATCAGGCTGCGGCAGGAGCACGCGCTTGGCGGGCACCTCGGCGGCGTCAGCCGGCTCATCGCCGTCAAACTCGCCTGCGACTACCGCGGCAAACAGGTCCTCGTCCGGCACGATGGTGTCGTCTTCGACAGCCGGCGCCGGCTGGCGCGGGCGGCGTGGTGCCTCCGTCGCCGGCTTGCGTGGCGCGCGGCTGCGCGGCTGGCTGGCGGGCTTGCGGCTGCGCGGACGCGGCGTGCTGCTGCCTTCGTCAGACGGCTGCTGGTCGGAATCGTGATCAGGATGGGATGACATAGGAGTACCTGCAAGGTAGCCGGCGGCTGCGCCGGCAGGAAAACGTGTGAGCCGGCAGCGTGCCGGATCAGGAATGCGATGGGGTATCGTCGGTATCGGAAGTGTCAGCAGCGCCGGATGCCTCTCCCGAGGTGTCCGCAACCGCTGGTGCCGTGTTGGCAACACCCGTATTGTCCGCTTCTGTGGCCGCGGAATCAAGCGCCGGCTGCGGCGCGATGTCGAGTTCCGGCTGATCAGTGTCTGGCGCGCCCTCGTGCGCAGGTGGCGATTCCAGGCTGGCGAGCTGCTCCAGCAAGGCGTCCTGGTCAGCATCTTCAAGTACCGGCAGCTGATCCAGCGCCGACAGGCCGAGATCATCTAGGAACTGGCGCGTGGTCGCCAGCAACGCCGGACGGCCGATGGTGTCGCGATAGCCAATGGTCTCGATCCAGCCGCGGTCTTCCAGCTGCTTGATCAGCTGCGAGTTGACCGTGACGCCGCGGATGTCCTCGATATCGCCACGCGTAACCGGCTGGCGGTAAGCGATGATGGCCAGCGTTTCCAGCGTGGCGCGGGTGTAGCGCGGCGGTTTTTCCGGATGCAGCCGATCCAGGTAGTCACGCATCTCCGGCCGACTCTGGAAGCGCCAGCCGGTGGACACGCAGCACAGCTCCATGCCGCCCTGCTCCCAGCTCTGGCCAATCTCGTGCAGCAGCTGTCGAATCGTATCGGGCGCAATCGCATCGTCAAACAGCTGGCGCATGTCGCGCAGCGTCAGCGGCTGCTGGGCACACAGCAGCGCTGTTTCAAGAATGCGACGGGCCTGGAAAGCGTTCATGCCAACACACAAGGAATGGAAAAAATCATGCCAGCGCCTGCAATACCTGCTGCAGGTCCGCCGGCAAGGGCGCCTCGCATTGTATCGGTTGCTGCGTCAGCGGGTGCTGCAGCGACAGGCGGAAGGCGTGCAAGGCCTGACGCTGCAGCCCGGCAACCGGCTTGCCGCCATAGATGGCATCGGCCAGTAGCGGATGGCCCAGATGCTGCATGTGTACGCGGATCTGGTGCGTGCGGCCGGTATGCAGCGTAGCCTGCACATGGCAGACCGGCTGGCCATCCAGCGTACCCTGGCGCAACAGGCGGAAATCGGTACGCGCCGGCTTGCCAGCCTGATGCGCCAGATCCACCACCGCCATGCGCAGACGGTTGCGCGCATCGCGCCCGATGGCGGCATCGACCTCGGTCACGCCGCTGGTCGCCTCGCGCCAGACGCCGTGCGCCAGTGCCTGGTACTCGCGGTGCACCTCGCGTGCCGCAATCTGGCGCACCAGCCCGTCCATGGCGGCACGATCACGCGCCACCACCATCAGGCCGCTGGTATCCTTGTCCAGTCGATGCACGATGCCGGCGCGCGGCAGCATGCGCGATTCCGGGTAATGGTGCAGCAGCGCGTTCAGCAGCGTGCCGCTCCAGTTGCCAGCCGCCGGATGCACCACCAGTCCGGCCGGCTTGTGCACGATGGCCAAGTGCGCGTCTTCGTAGACGATGTCGAGCGGAATATCCTGCGGCACGAAGGCCTGCGATTGCGCTGTAGGACGCAGCTCCAGCTCCAGCCGGTCGCCCACACGCAATTTGGTCGCCGCCTTGGTGCAGGGCTGGCCGAGGCGCCGCAGCAGGCCCTGCTCGATCAGCTGCTGCAGGTAGCTGCGCGAAAACTCCGGCACCTGCTCGGCCAGATAGCGATCCAGCCGCATGCCGTTGCCGGCGATCTCCACCTGCAGCACACGCAGTTCGGCTTCGGCCTCGGTATCGGCCTGCGCTTCGTCTGCGCCTGGCTGCTCATCATCGTCTGTGGCTTGCACTTGCATTTCCTCACTGGTGGCCAAAGTCTGCTGGCTATAATCTTTGGCAATCTGACCCGACCGAAGAGTAGTCATCCATGCCTCAGCCGAATCGCAGCATTCTAATCTCCCGTTACCTCCGTCCCGTCCTGCTGGGCCTTGGCACGGCCACGCTGCTGGCTGCCTGCAAGACCCCGCCCACGGTGCAGGAGAAAACCGCCGACTGGAGCCCCAACCGCATCTACAGCGAAGCGCGTGACGAACGCCTGTCCGGTGGCTACGACCAGGCCATCCCGCTGTACGACGTACTGGAAGCACGTGCCCAGGGCACCCCGCTGGCTCAACAGGCCCAGCTGGAAAAAGCCTATGCCCAATACCAGAACGAAGACTACGTGGATGCCAACCTCACGCTGGACCGCTTCATCCAGATGCACCCGACCAGCCCGGCACTGGACTACGCCTATTACCTGAAGGGCCTGGTCAACTTCAACGAGCAATCCGGCTGGCTGGACTTCCTGAACGCGAATGACCTGTCCGAGCGCGACATGGCGGCCGCACGCGAATCGTTTGCCGCCTTCAAGGAGTTGACGACGCGCTTCCCCAACTCGCGCTACACGCCCGATGCCCGCGCGCGCATGACCTATATCGTCAACGCCATGGCCTCGTCCGAAGTCGCCATCGCCAACTACTACTTCAGCCGCGAAGCCTATGTGGCCGCCATCAACCGCGCCCAGTCCACGCTGACCAACTACCCTGGCACACCAGCCCAGGAACAGGCGCTCGGCATCATGGCGCAGTCCTACCATGCCATGGGCATGGAACAACCGCGTGACGATGCCCTGCGCGTGCTGAAGGAAAACTTCCCGCAGAGCCGTTATCTGGATGTGAACCACAAGGTCAAGGAAAAGCGCTCCTGGTTCCGCCTCTGGTAATCCAGCTGCACCTCACATCCCCATCAGGCCTGAATCATCAGGCCTGATGTGTTTTTGCCAGCTGCTGCAGCGCCTCGTCCAGCGCCGCCTCGTCCGGCAAGCGGCGCACATCGCCCAGCACGCGCAGCAGACGACTGCCGTAATTCTTCTGCAGCAGGCGCGAATCGCCGATGATCAGCACGCCCTGATCGGATTCGCTGCGGATCAGCCGGCCAGCACCCTGCTTCAGCATCACCGCTGTTTCGGGCAGGAAATACTCGCGGAAGGCATTGCCGCCCTCACGCTCCAGCCGTTGCGTACGCGCTTCCACCAGCGGATCCTGCGGCGGCGGGAACGGCAGCTTGTCGATCACCACGAGCTCCAGCGCATCACCTGGCACATCCACGCCTTCCCAGAACGAAGCCGATGCCACCAGGATGCAGCCCTGGCCGCGCTCGCCCTGACGGCCCTCGCGAAAGCGCGCAATCAGCCGCGCCTTGCTCGCCTCGCCCTGCATCAGCACCAGCAGGTCGCTCTCGTGTTGAAGCTGTTCGCGCAGGCGTTCAGCAATCGCACGCAGTCCGCGCAGCGTCGTCGTCAACACCAGCGTACGCCCGCCCAGCACGCGCGCCGATCGCGCCGCCAGATCCGCTACCGCATGCAGATGATCGATACCACCCGGCGGCGGGAAACTGCGCGGCACATAGACAGCGGCCTGTCGCGCGTAATCGAAAGGGCTCTCGACACGCAAGGTCGGCACCTCGTCCAACCCGCAAGGCCGGGTAAACCATTCGAGCCGGTCGTTTTCTCCCAGCGTCGCCGAGGTGAAAATCCATGAGCGTTTCGCTGGCGGCAGCGGTGATCCGACCACGCCCCACTCCGGCTCTGGCAAATCGTCCTCCCAGGGCATCTCGTCTTCGTCTTCCGGTGTCCAGTCCTGCGCTGCTGGCGCTGCCTGGGCCGGCGCCTGCTGCAGCAATTTTTCGCGTACCACCTTGGCGATATCCAGCGGCGATTCCACCAGCCGCAGCATGCCGGAAGCATCCACCCAGCGCACATGGCCTGCGCTGCACGAACGGCGGAACAGCTGCACCTTGTCCAGCAATTCGGTAGCACGCTGGCGCAGGCGGACAAAATCCGGTCCCAGCTCGGACATCATCTCCAGCGCTTCCGAGGCCTGTTGCAGGCGCTCCTGCAGCCCGCGCATCGTTCCCAGCCAGGCGTCCGGATCCAGGCCTTCGGGAATCTCGCCGGTCCAGCGCAGCCGCGTGCCGCTCGCATGGCGTCCACCGGCCAGCCGCCATTCGCGCACCGCCTGTTCCAGATCGCGTGACAGATCCTGCCAGGGTGCCAGTCCGCGCGCCAGCTGCATGCCAGTCGCCAGCATGTCGCGGTTGAAATCCAGCACATGGCTGGTCGACAGTTGCTGGCCCAGAAACTGCGTGCCAATATCGTTGAGTTGGTGCGCCTCGTCAAAAATCACCGTGTGCACGGTCGGCAGCAGTTCGGCCACGCCCGATTCACGCACCGCCATATCGGCAAAGAACAGGTGGTGGTTCACCACCACCACATCCGCCGCCATCGCCTCGCGCCGCGCCAGGTTGACGTGACAGTTCTTGCTGTGCGGGCACTGCTGGCCCAGGCAGTTGTCGCGCGTCGAGGTCACCAGCGGCAGCAGCTGCGAGCGCTCATCCACGCCTTCCAGCTCGCTCATGTCGCCGCTCAGCGTACGGCGCGCAAACTGTTCGATCCGGTGCATATCGGCCTGCAGTTCACGCAGGTGCACCACGGGATCCTGGCGCGCCAGTTCCAGCCGGTACAGGCAGAGATAGCTGCTGCGCCCCTTGAGCAAGGCCTTGCGCAGCGGCAAGCCGAGCAAACCGGTCAGATACGGCAGGTCACGCGTATAGAGCTGGTCCTGCAGGTTCTTGGTCGCGGTCGATACCAGTACGCGGTCACCGCTGAGCAGTGCCGGAATCAGGTAGGCGAAGGTCTTGCCGACCCCGGTACCCGCTTCCACCACCAGTGCCTCGCTGCGTGCAATCGCATCAGCCACGGCACAGGCCATTTCCAGTTGGCCGTCACGCTGGCGATAGGACGGGTTGTCGCGTGCCAGCGGCCCATAGGCCGACAGCATATGGGTGACCTGCTCGGCCAACTCGCTATGCAGCGGCTGGACGGCATCGGCATCAATCGGGGTACTGCGCATGAAGCCTACTGTACGTGAAAGTGTCAGCTGGCCTTGCCTGGCCATCGGCAAGCCCTATGGCTGCCTCAGGGACTGGGCGTGGCAGGCTTCGGGATCACGCTGACCGGCTGCTGCGGCGCATCGGCGGCCCAGGAAGGCAGACCGGGTCGGGCAGCCTGCGGTGCCGGGGCCGACTGCGCCGCTGCTTCACGCGCCTTGTCGGCCAGACGCAGCTGGCGGTCGATTTCCTTCAGGCGCCGGTCCTGGCGGTTCAGCTCGACCTCCTGCTTCTGCAGCACCAGATCCTGTGCCAGGAAGGCGCGACGCTCCTGCTTCAGGCAGGCATCGACCCAGAAGCGCTGGTAGCAGGCACGCTGGTCGCTTTCCCAGCCCTGGCGCAGCGTGGCACGCTGGCCTTCGACCTGCTGGCGCAGACGCGTGATGTCCTGCTGTGTCAGCTGCTGCCCCAGGAACGGCACCTCTTCTTTCGTAGGAGCCGGGTCAGGGATCTTCGGTGCCGTACAGGCGGCCAGCACGCTGGCGGCTGCAGCCAGCAGCACCAGACCAACCTGGCGACCGGAGGGAAGGACATGGTGGTGCAACTGCATCAGCTCGATCTCAGGTAATCGTGATGTCGACGCTACGGTGTTCCAGCGCCAGGTATTCAGCCGACTGCATTTCCTCGAGTCGCGAGGCAGTACGCACAAACTCGTGCGCCAGTGCGCCCTTGGTATACAGGCGCGCGGGTTCTACCGCCGCCGACACCATCAGCTTGACGCGACGGTCATACAGCACGTCGATCAGCAGCGTGAAACGACGCGCACTGGTGGACATGCTGGCGTCCATCTCGGGCACATTGGACAGCAGCACGGTATGGCACTGCGTGGCAATTTCCAGATAGTCGTTCTGCGAGCTGGCGGTACCGCACAGGTCCCGGAAATCGAACCAGATCACCGGACCGCGGCGGCGGCGCGCCTTGATCTTGCGCGATTTCAGCTCGAACACCGGCTCTTCGTCGTTGCCGGCACTCAGCTCGTCGAAAGCCTGGTGCATTTCGGCATCGGTATCGGGCGTGATCGGCGTCAGGTACAGGCGCAGCTTTTCCAGCGTTCGCTGGCGGTAATCGGTACCGTTGTCCACGCTCATCACTTCCAGACGCTCGTTCAGCAGCGCAATCGCCGGCAGAATGCGGTCGCGGTGCAGGCCGTTGGGGTACAGCTGGTCCGGACGGAAGTTGGAGGTGGTGACAAAGCCGACCTGGTTGTCGAACAGCGACTGCAGCATGCGGTGCAGCAGCATGGCGTCCGCCACGTCGTTGACGTGGAACTCGTCGAAACAGATCAGCTTGAAGCGCTTGGCCATGCGTTCGCCAAGCACATCAATCGGGTTTTCCGTGCCCTGCAGATTGGCCAGTTCACGGTGCACCTCGCGCATGAATTCGTGGAAGTGCAGGCGCGTCTTGCGCTTGATCGGCACGGCATCAAAAAAGCAGTCCATCAGGAAGCTCTTGCCGCGGCCAACCCCGCCGTACATGTAGACCCCTTTCGGGACCGGCAGGCGGTTGATGAATTTCTTCAGCGAACTGGAACGCTTGCGCTTGTAGTGTGACCACTCGACAGCGCAACGGTCCAGCTCCTGAATGGCCCGCAACTGGGCCGGGTCGCTCCGGAAACCCTTTTCTGCCAGTCGCTGCTGGTAGATCCGGGTCACCGGACCGGGAGTACTCGCCGATTCTGACATCAGAAGTTCAGGGTACGCTTGTCAACAGCCAGGGCGGCTTCCTTGGTGGATTCGCTCAGGCTCGGGTGCGCATGGCAGATACGCGCGATGTCTTCGCTGCTGGCGCGGAAGGCCATGGCCACGCAGGCTTCGGCGATCAGTTCGGAAGCCAGCGGGCCGACAATGTGCACGCCCAGGATTTCATCGGTCGTGGCATCGGCCAGGAACTTCACCATGCCGGTGGTGTCACCCAGCGCGCGTGCACGGCCGTTGGCCATGAACGGGAAGGTGCCAGCCTTGTAGGCCACACCCTGCTCCTTCAGCTGCTCTTCGGTACGACCGACCCAGGCGATTTCCGGGCTGGTGTAGATGACCCAGGGCACCAGTGCGAAGTCGACATGGCCATGCTGACCAGCGATGCGCTCGGCCACGGCCACGCCCTCTTCTTCAGCCTTGTGCGCCAGCATCGGGCCACGCACCACGTCACCCACCGCCCAGACGTTGGGCAGGTTGGTCTTGCAGTTGTCGTCCACGACGATACAGCCACGCTCATCCAGCTGCAGGCCCACCGCTTCGGCATTCAGGCCGTCGGTGTTCGGCACGCGGCCGATGGAGACGATCAGCTTGTCGGCATCCAGCTTCTGCTCTTCACCCTTGGCGTTGGTGTAGGCAATGCTCACGCCCTTCTTGCTGGTCTTGATGTCGCCGACCTTGACGCCGAGCTCGATCTTCAGGCCCTGCTTGTCAAACGCCTTCTTGGTTTCCTTGGCAATCTGCTGGTCCACCGCGCCCAGGAACGTGGGCAGGCCTTCCAGGATGGTGACATCGGCACCCAGACGGCGCCAGACAGAACCCATTTCCAGGCCGATCACGCCGGAGCCGATCACGGCCAGCTTCTTCGGCACGCCACCGATACGCAGTGCACCGTCGTTGGACAGCACGGTTTCTTCGTCAAACGCCACTTGCGGCAGCGCACGGGCGTTGGAACCGGTCGCCACGACCACGTGCTGGCCGGTGATGCTTTCAGTCTTGTCGCCGTTGGCCACCTGGATTTCGTAGCTGCCATCAGCGGCCTTGACGAAGGAGCCACGGCCATGGAAGAAGCTGACCTTGTTCTTCTTGAACAGGTACAGGATGCCATCGTTGTTCTGCTTCACGATGTCGTCCTTGCGGCCGATCATCTTGGCCACGTCCATCTTCACGTCCTTGGCGCTGATGCCGTGGTCGGCAAAGTGCAGGTTGGCGTGCTCGAAGTGCTCGGAGCTCTGCAGCAGTGCCTTGGAGGGAATGCAACCGACGTTGGTGCAGGTACCACCCGGTGCCGGGCCGCCCTTGCCGTTGGTCCAGGCATCGATACAGGCAACCTTCTTGCCCAGTTGTGCTGCACGGATGGCAGCGATATAGCCGCCGGGACCGGCGCCGATGACGATAACATCGAATTGAGTGCTCATGTTGATCTCCGTTTCACACTGCAGGCTCAGTGTGCAAGCTTGAGGGTGATGACGCCGCCGACAATCAGGGCTACGCCCACGAATCGCACCAGCGAGGCCGGATCGCCAAAAAACATCACCCCGATCAGAAAGGTGCCAGCGCCACCGATTCCGGTCCATACCGCATAGGCGGTACCGATCGGAATCTCGCGCTGTGCCATCCAGAGCAGGACACCGCTCAGTGCCATCGAAATAATGGCGCCGACGATGCCGCTGATCCGGTATTCGGCTTGTTGCGACAGCTTGAATCCGAGTGGCCAGCCGATCTCGAAGACACCGGCCAGCAGCAGGTAGACCCAGGCCATCGCAGACTATCTATCAGATGTCGAACAGCAGGCGGGCCGGATCTTCCAGCGCTTCCTTCATGGCGACCAGGCCCAGCACGGCTTCGCGGCCATCGATGATGCGGTGGTCGTAGGACATGGCCAGATAGTTCATCGGGCGCACCACGACCTGGCCGTTCTCGACCACGGCGCGATCCTTGGTGGCGTGCACGCCCAGGATGGCAGACTGCGGCGGGTTGATGATCGGGGTAGACATCATGGAGCCAAACACGCCACCGTTGGAGATGGAGAAGGTACCGCCGGTCAGCTCTTCAATGCCCAGCTTGCCGTCCTTGGCCTTGGCGCCGAATTCGGCGATCTTCTTCTCGATATCGGCAAAGTTCATCTGGTCCACGTCACGCAGGATCGGCACCACCAGACCACGCGGGCTGCTGACAGCGATACCGATGTCGAAGTAGCCGTGGTAGATGATGTCGTTGCCATCGACGCTGGCGTTCAGCACCGGGTACTTCTTCAGGGCATGCACGGCAGCCTTGACGAAGAAGCTCATGAAGCCCAGGCGGCAGCCATGCTCTTTCTCGAACTTTTCCTGGAAACGCTTGCGCATGTCCATCACCGGTGCCATGTTCACTTCGTTGAACGTGGTCAGGATGGCGTTGGTCTGCTGGGACTGCAGCAGGCGCTCGGCCACGCGGGCACGCAGGCGCGTCATCGGGACGCGCTGCTCGGGACGGGCGCCTTGCGGCACGGCAGCCACCGGTGCAGCCGGCTTGGCGGCAGTAGCGCCGGAAGCCACGGCACCCAGCACATCACCCTTGGTCACGCGGCCATCCTTGCCGGTACCAGCCACGGAGCCGGCAGCCAGGTTGTTGTCAGCCATCAGCTTGGCAGCAGCCGGCATGGCCACGCCAGCCATGCTGGCGCTAGCCGGAGCTGCGGCGGCGGCAGCAGGCGCTGCAGCGGCCGGGGCGGCTTCCGCAGCCGGAGCAGCGGCAGGTGCAGCAGCGCCAGCCACGGCTTCGGAATCGATGCGGGCGATCAGCTGCTCGGCAGTCACGGTAGCACCGTCCTGCTCAAGGATCTCGGTCAGCACGCCTGCAGAAGGAGCCGGCACTTCCAGCACCACCTTGTCGGTCTCGACTTCGATCAGGATTTCGTCCACGGCCACGGCTTCACCGGGCTTTTTCTTCCATTGCAGCAGGGTTGCCTCGGCAACGGATTCGGACAGTTGGGGGACTTTGACGTCTACGATTGCCATGATGTTCTTCTCTCAGTGTCTTGTCAGGGGGTAAAAAATACTTGTGACGGCCGATCAGCGCGTCAGCACGAAACCTTTCAGGCGGGTGAAGGCACCTTCGACCAGCGCCTTCTGCTGGTCCTGGTGCAGGTGTGCGTAACCCACCGCCGGAGAGGCAGAGGCGGCGCGACCGGAATAGCCCAGTTTCTGGCCCTGGGACATGTTCTCGAAGATCTGGTGCTGCACGAAGAACCAGGCGCCCTGGTTCTGCGGCTCGTCCTGGCACCACACCACATCGGAGACGTTCGGGTACTTCTTGAATTCGGCAGCCAGCGCCTTGTGCGGGAACGGGTACAGCTGCTCGATACGCATGATGACGACGTCGTCATCGCCACGCTCTTCGCGCTTCTTGACCAGGTCATAGTAGACCTTGCCGGAACACAGCACGATGCGCTTGACCTTCTCGGCCTTCTTGATCACGTCGGCGTTCTGCTCGGGGATCACGGTCTGGAAGCTGCCCTTGGTGAACTCGGACAGCGGCGAGGTGGCGTCCTTGTTGCGCAGCAGCGACTTGGGCGTCATGATGATCAGCGGCTTGCGCAGGTTGCGCACCATCTGGCGACGCAGCACGTGGAAGATCTGGCTGGCCGTGGTCGGCTGCACGATCTGCATGTTGACGTCGGCAGCCAGCTGCATGAAGCGCTCCAGACGCGCCGAGCTGTGCTCGGGGCCCTGGCCTTCGTAGCCGTGCGGCAGCATCAGGGTCAGGCCGTTCAGGCGGCCCCACTTCACTTCACCGGAGGCGATGAACTGGTCGATCACCACCTGGGCGCCGTTGGCGAAGTCGCCGAACTGGGCTTCCCAGATCACCAGGGAGTGCGGATCGTTGGAGGCGTAGCCATATTCGAAGCCCAGCACTGCCTCTTCGGACAGGATGGAGTCGATCACGACAAACGGTGCCTGCTTGTCAGAGATGTTCTGCAGCGGGATGTAGGTGCCTTCGTCGTACTTTTCGCGACGCTGGTCGTGCAGCACGGCGTGGCGGTGGGTAAAGGTACCACGGCCGCAGTCCTCACCGGACAGGCGCACCGGGAAACCGCTGGCCACCAGGGAACCAAACGCCATGTGCTCGCCCATGCCCCAGTCCACCGGGATGTCGCCACGGCCCATGGCAGCGCGGTCGTCCAGCACCTTCTTGACCAGGCTGTGCACGTTGAAGCCTTCGGGCACGGTGGTGATGCGCTCGGCAATGCGCTTCCACTCGGTCAGCGGGATGGCGGTGTCACCGGAGTCGGTCCACTTCTGGTTCAGGTAGGGAGACCAGTCGACGGCAAACTTGCTCTTGAAGTTGCTCAGCACCGGATCGACCGTGTGGCGGCCTTCGTCCATGGCGGCGCGGTAGGCCTTGACCATGTCGTCGCCCAGCGTGTCGCCCAGGCCCTGCGCCGCCAGCTTGTCGGCATACAGCTTGCGGGTGCCGGGGTGCTTGCTGATCTTGGTGTACATCAGCGGCTGGGTCAGCATGGGGGTGTCCTGCTCGTTGTGGCCCAGCTTGCGGAAGCAGACGATATCGATCACCACGTCCTTGTGGAATTCCTGGCGGTATTCCATGGCCCACTGCGTGCACAGTGCCACGGCTTCCGGATCGTCACCGTTCACGTGCAGCACCGGGGTAGCCATCATCTTGACGACGTCGGTACAGTACAGCGTGGAGCGGCTGTCACGTGGGTCGGAGGTGGTGAAACCGATCTGGTTGTTGATCACGATGTGCACGGTACCACCGGTATGGTAGCCACGCGTCTCGGCCAGCGCCAGGGTTTCCATGACCACGCCCTGACCGGCAAAGGCCGCGTCACCGTGCACCAGCACCGGCAGCACCTGCTGGCCATGCGGGTCATCGCGACGGTCCATGCGCGAACGCACGGAGCCTTCGACCACGGGGTTGACGATTTCCAGGTGGGACGGGTTGAACGCCAGGCTCAGGTGCACCGGACCACCTTCGGTGGAGATGTCGGAGCTGAAGCCCTGGTGGTATTTCACGTCACCGCTCGGCAGGTCTTCCGGAGCGGTGTGCTCGAATTCGGCGAACAGGTCACGCGGCATCTTGCCCAGCGTGTTGACCAGCACGTTCAGACGGCCGCGGTGGGCCATGCCGATGACGATTTCCTGGACGCCGATGGCACCCGCCTGGCGCACCACTTCATCCATGGAAACGATGAAGCTCTCGCCGCCTTCCAGCGAGAAACGCTTCTGGCCAACGTACTTGGTGTGCAGGAAACGCTCCAGGCCTTCGGCAGCCGTCAGGCGTTCGAGGATGCGCTTTTTCTGGTCGGCGTTGAACACCGGCTTGGCACGGGTGGCCTCGAGTTTCTGCTGCCACCACCGCTTCTCGGCGAATTCGTTGGTGTGCATGAATTCGACACCGATGGTGCTGCAGTAGGTTTCGCGCAGCGCATTCAGCAGCTCACGCAGCGGCATGCGCTCCTTGCCGAAGAAGGTGTTGCTGGTGTTGAAGACCGTCTCGAGGTCGGAGTCGGTGAAATCGTAGAACGCCAGATCCAGTTCGGGAATGTCGGGGCGTTCGCTGCGCTTGAGCGGATCCAGGTCGGCCCATCGGGCACCAGAGTTGCGGTAGGCGGCAATCAGCTGCTGGGCTGCAGTGCGCTTGCGACCGGTTTCGACGTCGGGATTGGCATACACCACCTGGGTGCCGCCCTGCTTCGCGCGTTCGGCGAAAGCAGCGATCACCGGCTGGTGCGGCACGTCACGTGCGTCGCTGCCATCGGCTGCAGGCTGGTGCTGCAGGTTGTCGAAATACTGGCGCCAGTCATCCGGCACGCTGCCGGGATTGGCCAGGTAGTTTTCGTACATCTCTTCGACATAGGGCACATCGCCGCCGAACAGATGGGTATTAGAGCTGTAGCTCTGGAAAATCGATGAATCGCTCATTTTTGCGCTTACCTCCACGCCCCTGCAGGGCGCATTAGCTGGTTAATTCAACCTTCCACGGTACGGCTGAACCGGATGGTGGACGCGGCCAGAAAACATGCGGACATGACAATGCCATGAAAGCTTTTTCTTTCCAGCCGGTATTGTGCCACCATTTGCCCGAAGAGTGTCTGCAACGTGTATTGGATACAGAGGTGAAAACGGCTTTCTGCCGGTTGACAGAAAGCCGTTTTGGATTGTTACTTGCCGGCGTCCACCATGCCCTTGATGTTGAGCAGGGAAGACGGATCGTCGATCGTGGTCAGGTCGCCAGGATCGCGGCCTTCGGCTACTGCCTGCAGCGCACGACGCAGCAGCTTGCCGCTACGCGTCTTGGGCAGCGCGGTCACGATCATGACGCGGGACGGACGGGCCACGGCTCCCAGGTCGCTGTCGACCTGGCGCATGATCTCCTGTTCCATCTTCTTCAGGCCTTCGGGGGTATCGAGGCCTTCGGAAGACTTGGTCGTGACGAAAGCCAGGGCGACCTGGCCCTTGACGTCATCGGCCACACCGACCACGGCGGTTTCGGCCACGTTCGGGTGGGCAGAAATGCTTTCCTCGATCTCGCGTGTGCCCAGGCGGTGGCCGGCCACGTTGATCACGTCGTCGGTACGACCCAGGATGAAGTAGTAGCCATCGGCATCGCGGCGCGCCCAGTCGTAGGTGCTGTAGACCCAGCGGCCTTCTCCGCTCGCGTCTTCCATCTTGTTCCAGTAGGTGCTGACGAAACGCTTGTCATCGCCCCAGACTGTCTGCAGGCAGCCCGGAGGCAGCGGACCTTCGGCCACCAGCACGCCCTTGGCATCACCACCTTCTACCGCCAGGCCGGTGCTTTCATCGACCAGACGCACGTTGTAGCCGTACATCGGGAAGCCGGGGCTGCCGAAGCGCGGCTGGTTCTTTTCCACGCCGTCAATGCCGTTGGCAATACCCAGGATCGGCCAGCCGGTTTCGGTCTGCCAGTAGTTGTCGATGATCGGCTTGCCATTGAGGCCATCGGAAATCCACTTGGCGGTGGGCTCGTCGAGCGGCTCGCCAGCCAGGAACAGCGCCTTCAGGCTGGACAGGTCATGCGCCGTCAGGTGCGCCGGATCCTGCTTCTTGAGCACGCGGATCGCGGTGGGCGCGCTGAACATGACGGTCACCTTGTACTTGGCGACCAGACGCCACCAGATGCCGCCATCCGGCTGGTGGTCAAAGCCCTGCGTCGGCAGGCCTTCGTACATGATGGTGGCCATGCCGCCGATCAGCGGGCCGTAGATGATGTAGCTGTGACCCACTACCCAGCCAATGTCTGAGGTGGAGAAGAAGGTTTCGCCGGGCGCACCGCCGTAGATGAAGGGAATGCTGGTGGCCAGCGCCACGGCGTAGCCACCGGTATCGCGCTGCACGCCCTTGGGCTTGCCGGTGGTGCCGCTAGTGTACAGGGTGTAGCTGGGGGTGGTGGCATCCAGCCAGACACAGGGCACCTGGGCATCCATGTGGCGTGCGCGCAGGTCGCCCCACAGCACGTCACGGCCTTCGACCAGGTTCATCGGCGTCAGGCCGCGATCGACCAGCAGCACGGCTGCCGGCTTGTGTGTGGCCAGGTGGATCGCCTCGTCGAGCAGCGGCTTGTAGGGCACCGGCTTGGCACCGCGCGAACCGCCATCGGCACTGATGATGACCTTGGGCTGGGCATCATCGATACGGGTGGACAGGGAGCCGGAAGCGAAGCCGCCGAACACCACCGAGTGGATGGCACCGATGCGGGTACAGGCCAGCATCGCGAAGCAGGCTTCGGCAATCATCGGCATGTAGATCAGCACGCGATCGCCCTGCTCCACGCCCAGTTCGAGCAGGCTGGCCGCCATGCGCTCGACTTCGCGCTGCAGCTCGGCAAAGCTGTAGGTTTTCTCGGTGTTGGTCTCGGTGGAGACCGCGATCAGGGCCGCATCATCCGGACGCTCCAGCGCATGGCGGTCCACGGCGTTGTAGCAGATGTTGGTGCGGCCACCAACGAACCAGCGGGCAAAAGGAGGATTGCTGTAATCGCAGATCTGCTGGGGAGGGGTTTCCCAGTGAATGCGCTTGGCCTGCTCCGCCCAGAAGGCATCGCGGTCCGTCAGGGACTGCTGATGAAACTCCGCATAGCTCTGCATGTGTGCTCCTTGTGTCTGTTATGTTTCCTGCCGCGGCAACGCGGCCAGTCCATAATTATCTGCCAAGAATCTGAGCAGAAATTTACATTTCCATAGGGATTGACACCAATCAGGCCGCCATCACTTGACCAGCGACAGGACCTCGCGGAAGGCCGGATTCTCGGCCGTACGCAGCCATTCGAAGGCGACCATTTCGGTGGTGACCAGTTCGGCGCCAGCGGTAGCCAGACGGTCAAAGCCGGCATCGCGGTTGCGTTCGGTGCGCGAGCTGCAGGCATCGGTCACGACCCAGACGTCAAAATCGTTTTCGAGCAGGCCGAGCGCCGTCTGCATCAGGCAGACATGGGCTTCACAGCCGGCGATCACGATGCTGTTGCGTTCAGGTGCAGAGGATGCCGCAATCGCCTTCTGCAGGTGCTTGGGCAGGCTGCGTGCATTGCCGGAAGGCTGGCGTGCCGGCGGACGCAATGCATCGGCCAGGCCATCATCACAGGCATTGAAGTACATCTTGGACAGGGTCTTGTCGCACAGCTCGCGCACCGCGGGGTGGTTGGGGCCGAGCTTGGCCGGATTCTCTTCGGTGCCCCAGGTCGGCACCTGCAGGATGCGGGCCACCTTGCCCAGCAGCACGGCATTGGCCAGTGCCTTGTCCGCTTCGTGGATAAAAGGCATGAGTTTTTCCTGGTAATCCACAAGTACCAGTTGGGATTCTTCTGCATTCATCAGCATGGGGTCGTGCTCCATTCATTTCTATATGGGGGATACCGCATTATGGAGCCGATTCCCCTGCCATCGGCACAGGGTTGGCCCCTGACACGGTCTGTCACGCGATCTGTCGTTATCGCAGCCCAAAACCCCGTTTTCTGACGTCAAACTTGCAAAAACAAGGGCTTGTCAGCTTTGCTTCAGGTTTCTTCCGAGTTTGGTAACAAAAAACATGCTGAAAATCGCAGTTACTCCTACAGACACGTCGGACATGGACTACAACTGGGCTAAACTCGCTACCCATGAAGAAATTGGCAATCACTTTCCTCCTGGGCCTCGGCAGCGTCGCTGCACAGGCAGCTCCGCAAGCGAGCGACATCGACACCTTCCTGAACGACCGCGCCAACATGGTGAACCAGTTCGGCCAGAACGTCCGCAATTCGGCCTCTGATCTGGTAACGACTGCCATGGGCTTTATCGGCGTGCCTTACCGTTACGGCGGCAATTCGGCTGAAACCGGTTTTGATTGCAGCGGTCTGGTGCGTGCCACCTACGAAAAGACTTTCGGCAAGGTGCTGCCGCGTCGTGCTGCCGACCAGGCTGCCGCCACGCAGGTCATCGCCAAGTCCGAGTTGCGTCCGGGCGACCTGGTGTTCTTCAACACCATGAAGCGCGCCTTCAGCCACGTCGGCATCTATGTCGGTGACGGCAAGTTCATCCACGCTCCGCGCTCCGGTGCACGCGTGCGTGTCGAAAACATGGACATCAACTACTGGAGCAGCCGCTTCAACGGTGCACGCCGCGTAGTGGACAGCAACGGTGCCAGCTTTGATGCCCAGGCAGCCATCCGGGTGGCGGAGAGCCTCAACTGATTCCCTCAGTACCCATGCAAAAAGCGACTTGATGCCAAGTCGCTTTTTTCTTGCCCGTTGTGCGAACAGGCTGCGGAACCCCTGACGGGATTCCGCGCCGGGCCTTACTTGCGCTTTTGAGGCGGCAAGTCGGTACAGCTGCCGTGGGCAGCCTCGGCAGCCATGCCGATGCTTTCGCCCAGCGTCGGGTGCGGGTGGATGGTCTTGCCGATATCCACGCTGTCGGCACCCATTTCGATCGCCAGCGCGATCTCGCCGATCATGTCACCGGCATGCGTGCCGACGATGCCACCACCCACGATGCGATGCGTTTCGGCATCGAACAGCAGCTTGGTGAAACCTTCGTCACGACCGTTGGCAATGGCGCGACCCGACGCTGACCAGGGGAACATGCCCTTGGTGACCTTGATGCCCTGCTCTTTCGCCTGGTCTTCGGTGAGGCCAACCCAGGCCACTTCGGGATCGGTATAGGCCACGCTCGGGATAACGCGGGCATCGAAAGCGGCCGCAGCCAGTTCCTTGTTGCCCTGCATTTCGCCAGCGATGACTTCGGCTGCCACATGCGCCTCGTGCACCGCCTTGTGTGCCAGCATGGGCTGGCCGACGACGTCGCCAATCGCGAAGATGTGCGGCACGTTGGTGCGCATCTGCACATCGACCGGGATAAAGCCGCGCTCGGTAACGCTGACGCCGGCCTTGTCGGCACCAATCTTGTTGCCGTTGGGTGAGCGGCCGACGGCCTGCAGCACCAGATCGTAGGTTTGCGGTGCCGGAGCGCCCTCGCCTTCGAACGTGACCTCGATGCCGGCTTCGGTCGCCCTGGCGCCGACGGTCTTGGTCTTGAGCATGATGTTGTCGAAACGCGGTGCGTTCATCTTCTGCCAGACCTTGACCAGATCACGGTCTGCGCCCTGCATCAGGCCATCCATCATCTCGACCACATCCAGGCGTGCGCCCAGCGTGCTGTAGACGGTACCCATTTCCAGGCCGATGATGCCACCACCCAGGATCAGCATGCGCTTGGGCACGTCCTTAAGCGCCAGCGCGCCGGTGCTGTCCACCACGCGCGGGTCATCCGGCATGAAGGGCAGGCGCACGGCCTGGCTGCCGGCGGCAATGATGCAGTGGCGGAAGGCAATCGTGCTGCGGTTGCCGGTCTTTTCCTGGCCAGTGCCGGAGGTTTCCTCGACCTGGATATGGTTGGCACTGACAAAGCTGCCGTAGCCGCGCAGCATGGTGACCTTGCGCATCTTGGCCATGGCGGCCAGGCCACCGGTCAGCTTGCCGATCACTTTTTCCTTGTGGCCACGCAGCTGATCGATATTCACCACCGGCTTGCCAAAGCTGATGCCGGCAGCCTCCAGGTGGCTGACTTCGTCCATCACGGCGGCGACGTGCAGCAGCGCCTTGGACGGGATGCAGCCTACGTTCAGGCAGACGCCGCCCAGCGTGGCGTAGCGCTCGACCACGGCCACTTTCAGGCCGAGGTCGGCGGCGCGGAAGGCAGCGCTGTAACCGCCCGGGCCACCGCCCAGCACCACCAGATCAAACTCCTGGTCAACCTGGCCGCTGTAACTGCTGGCGATCGGGGCCGGTGCTGCGGCCGCTGCCGGTGCGGCAGCGACTGGAGCCGCTGCTGCCGCAGGCGCTGCGGGCGTTTGGGCAGCCGGAGCCGCGGCAGAAGCATCGGCTTCCAGTGTCAGGATGACGGAGCCTTCGCTGACCTTGTCGCCCAGGTTGATGGCCAGGGACTTGACCACACCAGCATGGCTGGACGGGATTTCCATGGAGGCCTTGTCGCTTTCCACGGTGATCAGGCTCTGCTCTACCTTGACGGTATCGCCGGGCTTGACCAGCAGCTCGATCACGGCCACATCGCTGAAGTCGCCGATATCGGGAACCTTGACTTGGATTTCGCTCATCGTGCTGCCCTCTTACAGTGCCACGCGGCGGAAATCAGCCAGCAGCTGCGCCAGGTAGACGTTGAAACGGGTCGCCAGTGCGCCGTCGATCACGCGGTGGTCGGCGGTCAGCGACATCGGCAGCGTCAGGCGCGGCACGAACTGCTGGCCGTCCCAGACCGGCTTGAGGGTGCTCTTGTTCACACCCAGGATGGCCACTTCGGGCGCGTTCACGATCGGTGCGAAGTAGGTACCGCCGATGCCGCCCAGGCTGGAGATGGTGAAGCAGGCGCCCTGCATGTCAGCCGGGCCGAGCTTGCCGTCACGTGCCTTCTTCGCCAGTTCACCCGATTCCTGGGCGATCTCGAATACGGACTTCTTGTCGGCATTCTTGATGACCGGAACCACCAGGCCATTCGGCGTGTCGGCAGCAAAGGCGATGTTGAAGTACTTCTTCAGCACCAGGTTGTCGCCGTCCAGCGAGCTGTTGAACTCGGGGAACTTCTGCAGCGCCTTGACGCTGGCCTTGATCAGGAAGGCGAGCATGGTGACCTTGATGCCGGCCTTCTCGTTTTCCTTGTTGAGCTGGACGCGGAAGGCTTCCAGATCGGTGATGTCGGCATCTTCGTGGTAGGTGACCGCGGGGATCATCACCCAGTTGCGCGACAGGTTCTGGGCGGAAATCTTCTTGATGCGCGACAGCGGCTTGGTCTCGATCTCGCCGAACTTGGCGAAATCGACCTTGGGCCAGGGCAGCAGGTTGAGCTCGCCACCACCGGTGACGCCACCGCCAGCCGGCGCCTTGGCAGCCTGGGCCTGGGTGCGCAGGTCGCCAGCCATGACCGACTTGGTGAAGGCCTGCACGTCGGACTGCTGGATGCGGCCCTTGGGACCGGTGCCCTTCACTTCGGCCAGCGGCACGCCCAGCTCACGGGCAAACTTGCGCACCGAGGGCGAGGCATGCGGCAGCTTGCTGCTAACCGGTGCCGAAGCCGGATCGTGGCTGGCAGCCGGTGCGACAGCGGCCACGGGAGCCACGGCCGCCGGAGCTGCTGCTTGCGGCGCAGCAGCGGGGGCGGCAGCAGCAGCCGGTGCAGCAGCGGCAGCCCCTGCGTCGACGGCGCCTTCCAGCACCACCAGCAGATCGCCCTGGTTGACCTTGTCACCCAGTTGCACCTTGACTTCCTTGATCACGCCAGCGTGGCTGGACGGGATTTCCATGGAGGCCTTGTCGCTCTCCACGGTGATCAGCGACTGCTCGACCTTGACCGTATCGCCGACCTTGGCGAACAGCTCGATCACGGCGACATCGGAAAAATCGCCGATATCGGGCACGCGCACTTCGATGCTGCCGACGGCAGCAGGCTGAGCTGCCTGTTGTGCGGCACCAGCGCCGGCGGTATCGGCAGCACGGGCTGCGGCAGAAGCTTCGCTCGCGCCCGGAACCACTTCACTACCGCCAACCGGCGCTTCGGCATTGGCCGGCGATGGCTCGACGCCTGCACCAGCGGCGGCATCTGCGGTTTCCAGCAGCAGCACGACCGAGCCTTCGCTCACCTTGTCGCCCAGCTGGACTTTCATTTCCTTGACCACGCCAGCGTGGCTGGAGGGAATTTCCATGGAGGCCTTGTCGCTCTCCACGGTCAGCAGGGACTGCTCGACCTTGACGGTATCACCCGCCTTGACCAGGACCTCGATCACCGCCACATCGGAAAAATCGCCGATGTCCGGAACCTTGACTTCAATGCTTGCCATGTGTCTGTCTCCTCGTTCGGCCATCAGGCGTACAGCGGGTTGATCTTGTCGGCCTGGATGCCGTACTTGGCGATGGCTTCAGCCGCCTTGCTAGCCGGGATCTTGCCTTCGTCGGCCAGCGCCTTGAGCGCGGACAGCACGATGTAGTGGCGATCGATCTCGAAATGCTCGCGCAGGCGATTGCGGAAATCGCTGCGGCCAAAGCCGTCGGTGCCCAGCACGCGGTAGCTGCGGCCAGCCGGCACGAACGGACGGATCTGCTCGGCGTAGTTCTTCATGTAGTCGGTGGAGGCGATCACCGGGCCGCTGCTGCTTTCCAGCTGCTGCTGCACAAAGGACTTGCGCGGCGTTTCGGTCGGGTGCAGCAGGTTCCAGCGATCGGCGTCCTGGCCATCACGTGCCAGCTCATTGAAGCTCGGGCAGCTCCAGACGTCAGCAGCAATGCCCCAATCCTGGGCCAACAGTGCCTGGGCGGCAATGCTTTCGCGCAGGATGGTGCCGGAGCCGAGCAGCTGCACGCGCTGCGGCAGGCCTTCGGCGCCGGGCTTGCACAGGTACATGCCCTTGATGATCTGCTCTTCGGTGCCGGGCTGCAGGCCGGGCATGGCGTAGTTCTCGTTCAGCAGCGTCAGGTAGTAGAAGACGTTTTCCTGTTTCTCGACCATGCGCTTCAGGCCGTGCTGCATGATGACGCCGACTTCGTGCGCGAAGGTCGGGTCGTAGCTGACGCAGTTCGGGATCGTGCCGGCCAAGATATGGCTGTGACCGTCTTCGTGCTGCAAGCCTTCGCCGTTCAGCGTGGTACGGCCGGAAGTGCCACCCAGCAGGAAGCCGCGTGCCTGCATGTCACCCGCGGCCCAGGCCAGATCGCCGACGCGCTGGAAACCGAACATCGAGTAGTACACGTAGAACGGGATCATGATCCGGTTGTTGGTGCTGTAGCTGGTGGCGGCAGCGATCCAGCTGGCCATGCCGCCGGCTTCGTTGATGCCTTCCTGCAGGATCTGGCCGTCGGTCTGCTCCTTGTAGTACATCACCTGATCGCGGTCGACCGGGGTGTAGTTCTGGCCTGCCGGGTTGTAGATACCGATCTGGCGGAACAGGCCTTCCATGCCGAAGGTGCGTGCCTCGTCGACCAGGATCGGCACCACGCGCGGGCCCAGGGCCTGGTCGCGCAGCAGCTGCGTCAGGAAACGCACGAAGGCTTGCGTCGTGCTGATCTCGCGGCCTTCGGCGGTGGGCTCGAGCACGGCCTTGAAGGTATCGAGCGACGGCACGGTGAAGTTTTCTTCGGCCTCGGCACGGCGCTTGGGCAGGTAGCCACCCAGCGCCTGGCGGCGCGCATGCAGGTACTGCATTTCCGGCGTGTCATCGGCCGGCTTGTAGTACGGGATGTTGGCCAGTTCGCTGTCGGGCACCGGGATGTTGAAACGGTCGCGCATGTAGCGCACATCGTCATCGGTCAGCTTCTTGGTCTGGTGCACGGTGTTCTTGCCTTCACCGGCCTTGCCCATGCCGTAGCCCTTGACGGTCTTGACCAGCAGCACGGTCGGCTGGCCCTTGTGGTTGTGCGCCGCATGGAAGGCAGCGTAAACCTTTTGCGGATCATGGCCGCCGCGACGCAGCGCCCAGATCTCGGCATCGGTCATGTGCTCGACCAGCTTGGCGGTTTCGGGATAACGGCCGAAGAAGTGCTTGCGCACGTAGGCGCCATCGTTGGCCTTGTAGGCCTGGTAATCACCGTCGACGACTTCCATCATCAGCTGGCGCAGCTTGCCGCTCTTGTCACGGGCCAGCAGCGGATCCCAGCTGCTGCCCCAGAGCAGCTTGATGACGTTCCAGCCGGAACCGCGGAATTCGCCTTCCAGCTCCTGCACGATCTTGCCGTTGCCGCGCACCGGGCCATCCAGGCGCTGCAAGTTGCAGTTGATGACGAAGATCAGGTTGTCCAGCTTCTCGCGCGATGCCATGCTGATGGCGCCCAGACTTTCCACCTCGTCCATTTCGCCGTCGCCCAGGAACACCCAGACCTTGCGGTTTTCAGTATTGGCAATGCCGCGCGCATGCAGGTACTTCAGGAAGCGTGCCTGGTAGATCGCCATCAGCGGGCCCAGGCCCATGGAGACGGTCGGGAACTGCCAGAAGTTGGGCATCAGCTTGGGGTGCGGGTAGCTGGACAGGCCATTGCCATCCACTTCCTGGCGGAAGTTGTCGAGCTGCTCTTCGGTCAGGCGGCCTTCCAGGTAGGCGCGCGCGTAGATGCCGGGGGAGCTGTGGCCCTGGATGTAGAGCAGGTCACCACCGTGCTCGCCGTTGTCGGCGTGCCAGAAGTGGTTGAAGCCGGCACCCAGCATGCTGGCCAGCGAGGCAAACGAGCCGATGTGGCCACCCAGGTCACCGCCGTCAGACGGGTTCAGGCGGTTGGCACGCACCACCATGGCCATGGCGTTCCAGCGCATGAAGGCGCGCAGGCGCTTTTCCAGCGCGATATTGCCCGGGCAGAAGGCTTCCTGGTCGGGTTCGATGGTGTTGACGTAACCGGTGCTGGCCGAGAACGGCAGATCAATGCTGTGCTGGCGGGCATGCTCCAGCAGGCCCTCCAGCAGAAAGTGGGCACGCTCCTTGCCCTCGCTTTCAATGACGGCGGACAGGGCGTCCAGCCATTCGCGTGTTTCTTGGGAATCAGTATCGTGGGGCAACTGGCCGCCAGCTTGCTGCGCGTCGGACATGCGGGTCTCCTTGTGGGTTGTTTCTGCGTATGGCTTTACACATTGTGTGCGCACACTTCGGGGAGTATGGCACAAGAAAACCCTTATTTTCAATATGTGGATATTGATTTCTTAATGTGAAATATGAATCGGTGAAATCCCGCATGGACTTCAGGCAAAGCCTGTATGCTTCTGCTTTTATCTCCTGTTGCCGCCCGTCCGGGCCATGCCTGCATGTCCAATCTCGTCCTTTCCTGGCTGTCCCTGCAGCCGCTGCGCCGCTGGTGGAGCGAGATGCCACAGCACCGCCAGGATCGCCTGGCCAGCCTGATTCCTCTGGTCGCCGTGATCCTGTTCGTGGTGGCCGTGGTCACGGCCATTACCTATCTGCGCATGGAAGAGCGCCAGAGCCAGCGCCAGTCGGTCCAGCATGCGGGCGAATACACGCGCCAGCAGATCCACGGCCGTCTGGCCGATCGGCTGGAACAGATCCGCGGCTTTGCCCAATACGTGATGACACAGCCTGACGGCGCCACGATTTCCAACGAGCAGGTCAGCAAGCTGCTGTCGGTCGCCCCGGAGATCCGCAGCATGACCCTGGTCGATGTCAAGGGCCGTGTGCACGACAACTTCACCGCCGGATCGCCCCACCATTCGGATGCGCTGCCGCTGGACACCACCTTGCCACAACCCGCGGAGCATGCCCTGCTGCAACAGGTGATGCGCACCCATCTGCCGGTCTACCGCGTCATTGCTACCGGCAGCCACAACGACACCTGGCTGGGCCTGATGCTGCCACTGACGCGAGGCGACAGCGTGGTCGGTGCGCTCTATGTGCGCTACAGCCTGTCCGCCTTGGCCTACCAGGCGATTCCGTCCGAGATCTTCGTCAAGTACGCGCTCGCCCTGCTGGACAACGAGGGGCGCGTGCTGCTTGGCAATCCGGATTCGCGCCAGCAGGACCGCACCTGGCTGGATCGCCACTTTGACTGGATCAGCAACAGCCTGTCCCCTCAGGTCTACACGACACCGCTGTCCCGCACCGACAACTCGCTGGTGCTGCGGGTGCAGCCCTACGATTCCGGCAGCGCCATGGCGGACAACGCGCTGTTCCTGATGGTGCTGGGCCTGAGCCTGCTGACCGGCCTGACGCTGTTCATGAACTGGAAGTACCTGCGCGGTCGCCAGCGTTCGCAGCGCGCCCTCGAAACCGAGACCAACTTCCGCCGCGCGATGGAAAACTCCATGCTGATCGGCATGCGCGCGCTGGATCTGGAGGGCCGCATCACCTATATCAATACCGCCTTCTGCAGCATGACCGGCTGGAGCGAGGATGAGCTGATTGGCCAGTTGCCGCCCTACCCGTTCTGGCATCCCGAAGACTACGCACGCCACGAGAAGACCCTGCAGGAGACGATGCAGGACAATATTCCGCGCGGCGGCTACGAGATGCGCGTGCTGCGCAAGAACGGCTCCACCTTTGAGGCGCGCATGTACATGTCGCCGCTGGTCGGCCTGGATGGCATCCAGACCGGCTGGATGACCTCGATGACGGACATCACCGAATCGAACCGTTTCAAGCGCCAGCTGACCGCCGCCTACGAGCGCTTCACGCGCGTGCTGGATGCGCTGGAGGTGACGGTCTCTGTCGCACCGCTGGGCGGCCACGAACTGCTGTTTGCCAACCGCGCCTACCGCCAGGTATTTGGCGAAGACCAGGGTACCAGCGCCCACCTGCAACTGCTGACGCTGGCCGGCAAGCCGGTCACCCAGGCGCCACAGGACGGGGCTCTGCAGCACGAACCCAGCAACAACACCGAAGTCTTTGTGCCGGGACTGAACCGCTGGTTCGAGGTGCGCACACGCTATCTGGAATGGGTCGATGGCCGGCTGGCGCAGCTGGTCACGGCCAACGACATCACGGCACGCCGCCAGGCCGAGGACACCAGCGCCCAGCACGAGGCGCGCGCGCAGGCAGCAGCGCGGCTGGTGACCATGGGCGAGATGGCGTCCAGCGTGGCGCACGAACTGAACCAGCCGCTGACCGCCATCAACAACTACTGCAATGGCATCGTCAGCCGACTGGAGCGCGGCCAGATGGACGAGGACAGCCTGAAGATCGCGATCCGCAAGACCGCGCAGCAGGCGACCCGCGCCGGCCAGGTGATCCAGCGCATCCGCAACTTCGTCAAGCGCAGCATGCCCAATTACTCGCCGACCCGGGTCGAGGAAATCGTCACCGATGCGGTGGAGCTGGTGGATATCGAGATGCGACGACGCCAGGTGCGGCTGGCGCAACAGATGGCACCAGACCTGCCCGAGCTGGTGATGGACCGCATCCTGATCGAGCAGGTGCTGATCAACCTGCTGAAGAACGCAGCCGAATCGATTGACCTGGGCCAGCTGCCGCCGGAACGCCGTGAAGTCAGGCTGCAGGTACAGCGCGCCGTGCGCGAGGGCCGACCGGTGGTGGAGTTCGTGATCGAGGACAAGGGCACCGGCATGTCGGATGAAACGCTGCAGCACGTGTTCGAGGCCTTCTACTCCACCAAGGCGGAGGGCATGGGCATCGGCCTGAACCTGTGTCGTAGCATCGTAGAGTCCCACCACGGGCGTTTGCACGCGCAGAACATTTACAATGAATCAGAGACGGAGGTTGTGGGTTGCCGGTTTACTTTCTGGATTCCGGTGCCAGCCAACCCCGAGCAGTAAATAGCACAACTACAGACACAAGAGAGACCATGAGCTTGATTCCGGAAAAAGGCACTATTTACGTTGTAGATGATGATGAAGGCGTGCGCGACTCCCTGCAGTGGCTACTGGAGGGCAAGGGTTACCGCGTGCGCTGCTTCGACTCTGCCGAAAGCTTCCTGACCCGCTACGATCCGCGCGAGGTGGCCTGCCTGTTCGCCGATATCCGCATGGGCGGCATGAGCGGCCTGGAGCTGCAGGATCGCCTGCTGGAGCGCAAGTCGCCGCTTCCCATCGTCTTCATCACCGGCCATGGTGATGTACCGATGGCGGTCGAAACCATGAAGAAAGGCGCACTCGACTTCATCCAGAAGCCCTTCCGCGAGGAAGAGCTCGAGGCCCTGGTCGAGAAGATGCTCAAGTCCGCGCAAAGCAGCTTTGCGGAACACCAGATGGCCAGCACGCGTGAATCGCTGCTGGGCAAGCTGACCAACCGCGAAGCCCAGGTGCTGGAACGCATCGTCGCCGGCCGCCTGAACAAGCAGATTGCCGATGACCTGAACATCAGCATCAAGACGGTGGAAGCGCACCGCGCCAACATCATGGAAAAGCTCAACGCCAATACCGTGGCCGACCTGCTCAAGGTGGCCCTGGGGTCCAGCGCCAACAAGGCCTGATCCCGTACCCTCCCCCCGCAGTCCGCTGCGGGTTTTTCTTTTTTTCTACTACCAATTCCGCACATGACAGCACAGATCATCGATGGCAACGCCCTTTCCCGACAGCTCCGCACCGAAGTGGCCGAACGTGCCGCCGCGCTCAAGGCGCGTGGCGTGACGCCGGGCCTGGCCGTGATCCTGGTGGGTGACAACCCGGCCAGCCAGGTCTATGTGCGCAACAAGGTCAAGGCCTGCGAAGACAACGGCCTGCATTCCGTGCTCGAAAAATACGAGGCCACGATGAGCGAAGCCGAGCTGCTGGCGCGCGTCGAGGCACTGAACAACGATCCGTCCATCCACGGCATCCTGGTGCAGCTGCCGCTGCCGGCGCATATTGATGCGCAAAAGGTGATCGAGGCGATCAGCCCGGCCAAGGACGTGGACGGCTTCCATATCGCCAGCGCCGGCGCGCTGATGACCGGCATGCCCGGCTTCCAGCCCTGCACGCCCTACGGCTGCATGAAGATGCTGGACAGCATCGGCTACGACCTGCGCGGCAAGCACGCGGTGGTGATCGGCCGCAGCAATATCGTCGGCAAGCCGATGGCGCTGATGCTGCTGTCGCGCAGCGCCACCGTCACCATCTGCCACAGCGCCACCACTGACCTGAAGGCGCAGACGCTGCAGGCCGACGTGATCGTTGCTGCCGTGGGCAAGCGCAACGTGCTGACCGCCGACATGGTGAAGTCGGGCGCAGTGGTGATCGACGTGGGCATGAACCGCAACGACGAAGGCAAGCTGTGCGGCGACGTTGATTTTGACGGCGTGAAGGAAGTGGCGGGCTACATCACGCCAGTGCCGGGCGGCGTCGGCCCGATGACCATCACCATGCTGCTGGTCAACACCATCGAATCGGCCGAACGCGCAGCCGCATAAGCCAGCCAGTGGGCAGGGTTGCGGGCATGACCGGCTTGAAGCGCCGGATTTTGCCCCTACACTGCCCTACATGACGACCACCAACTCCGCTTCCAACCCCCTCCTCCAGTTCGATGGCCTGCCCCTGTTTGACCAGGTGCAGCCCGAACACGTGCAACCCGCCATCGAGCAGCTGCTGGCGGCGGCCGACCAGGCGCTGAGCACGGTCACGGCCGATGATTTTCCGGCCGATTGGCTGCAGCTCTCCGCCACCTTGGACGTGGCCACCGAACGCCTGGGTCGCGCCTGGGGCACGGTCGGCCACCTCAAGAGCGTATGTGACACGCCCGAGCTGCGCGCCGCCTACAACGCCATGCTGCCGGCGATTTCCGACTACTGGACCCGTCTGGGTGCCGACGAACGCCTGTATGCCAAGTACAAGGCGATCGATGCCGCCACGCTGACGGCGGAACAGCAGCAGGCGCTGAAGAATGCGCTGCGCGGCTTCGTGCTCAGCGGTGCCGAACTGCAGGGCGCCGACAAGCAGCGTTACGCCGAGATCCAGGAGCGCATGGCGACGCTGGTGCAGAAGTTCAGCGAAAATGCGCTGGACGCCACCGACAGCTGGGCGCTGTACGTCAACGCCGACGAGCTGGACGGCGTGCCGCAGGACGTGATCGATGCCACCCGCGCTGCCGCCGAGGCCGAAGGCCGCGATGGCCACAAGCTGACACTGAAGCTGCCGGTCTATCTGCCGCTGATGCAGTTTGCCCACAGCAGCGCGCTGCGCGAAAAACTCTACCGCGCCTACACCACGCGTGCCTCGGACCAGGCCGAAGGAGATGGCCAGCAGTTTGACAACTCGGCGATCATGGCCGAGATCCTGGCGCTGCGCCAGGAAGAATCGCGGCTGCTGGGCTACCGCAACTTTGCCGAAGTCTCGCTGGTACCCAAGATGGCTGACACGCCAGACCAGGTGATTGCCTTCTTGCGCGACCTGGCCGCCAAGGCACGTCCGCATGCCGAACGCGATGTGGCCGACCTGCGCCAATTTGCGCGCGAGCAGCTCGGCCTGGACGATCCGCAGCCCTGGGACTGGACCTATATCAGCGAAAAGCTCAGGGAGGCGCGCTATGCCTTCAGCGAGCAGGAGGTGAAACAGTATTTCACCGCGCCCAAGGTGATGGCCGGCCTGTTCCGCATCGTCGAGACGCTGTTCGACCTGAAGATCACGCGCGACCAGGCACCGGTCTGGCATGACAGCGTCGAGTTCTACCGGCTCGAACGCGACGGCCAGCTGGTGGGCCAGTTCTACCTGGATCCGCCGGCGCGCAACGGCAAGCGTGGCGGTGCCTGGATGGACGGCGTGCGCGACCGCTGGCAGCGCCCGGACAGCCCACAGCTGCAGACACCGATTGCGCATCTGGTGTGCAACTTTGCCGCCGGCGTCAACGGCAAGCCGCCGCTGCTCACGCACGATGACGTGATCACGCTGTTCCACGAAGCCGGCCACGGCCTGCACCACATGCTCACGCGCATCAACGAGCACGATGTCTCCGGCATCAACGGCGTGGAGTGGGATGCGGTAGAGCTGCCGAGCCAGTTCATGGAAAACTTCTGCTGGGAATGGCATGTGCTGCAGAACATGACGGCACACGTCGATAGTGGCGAGCCGCTGCCGCGCGAGCTGTTCGAGCGCATGCTGGCGGCCAAGAACTTCCAGAGCGGCATGCAGACGCTGCGCCAGGTGGAATTTGCCCTGTTCGACATGCTGCTGCACAGCCAGGCAACAGCGCCGGAGGACGTGATGCCGCTGCTGCGCCAGGTGCGCGAGGAAGTGGCCGTGCTGCCGACACCGCCCTACAACCGTATGTCGCACACCTTCAGCCACATCTTTGCCGGTGGCTACGCAGCCGGCTACTACAGCTACAAGTGGGCCGAGGTGCTGAGTGCCGATGCCTATGCCGCCTTCGAGGAAACCGCGGCTGCCGACGGCAGCCCGGACCCGGCCACGGCACGCCGCTACCGCGAGCAGATCCTGGAAATGGGCGGCAGCCGCCCGGCCATGGAGTCGTTCAAGGCCTTCCGGGGTCGCGAACCCTCAGTGGACGCCTTGCTGCGCCACCAGGGCATGGCAGACACGGCAGTCGCAGCCTGAACGCCATGGGCACCGCGAACCTGCGGGAAAACGGTGCCCGATTTTTCTTGCATTGCAACGTTTCATGGCCGACAGGGATGCCTATAATTACGGATGTATCCTTACCAGGTCATACACACCTCACAAGGGCTCCCTGACGCCGGCCGGATGTAACTGCCGGCTTTTTTGTCCCTACACATTTTCGATTGACGACCATGGCACAGATTGCATCCCTAGACGATTTCCTGATCAAGCTCCGCAAGCGCGACCCCCAGCAGCCGGAATTCCTGCAAGCCGTCCACGAAGTGCTGGGCAGCCTGTGGCCGTTTATCGAAAAGAACCCGCGCTATGGCCAGCAAGGCCTGCTGGAGCGCCTGTGCGAACCCGAGCGCGTGATCCAGTTCCGCGTGACCTGGATGGACGACCAGGGCCAGGTGCAGGTCAACCGTGCCTTCCGCATCCAGCACAACAACGCCATCGGCCCGTACAAGGGCGGCATGCGTTTCCACCCGTCCGTCAACCTGTCGATCCTGAAGTTCCTGGCGTTTGAGCAGACCTTCAAGAACGCGCTGACCACGCTGCCCATGGGCGGCGGCAAGGGCGGCTCCGACTTCGACCCCAAGGGCCGTAGCGACGCCGAAGTGATGCGTTTCTGCCATGCGCTGATTTCCGAGTTGTACCGCCACATCGGCCCCGATACCGACGTGCCGGCTGGCGACATCGGCGTGGGCGCGCGTGAAGTCGGCTACATGAACGGCATGATGAAGAAGCTGACCAATATCAACGGCACCGTCTTTACCGGCCGCGGCTTGTCCTTTGGTGGCAGCCTGATCCGCCCGGAAGCCACCGGCTATGGCCTGGTCTACTTCGTCGAGGCCATGCTGAACCACGCCGGCAAGTCCATGGAAGGCATGACGGTGTCGGTCTCCGGCTCCGGCAACGTGGCGCAGTACGCCATCGAGAAGTCCATGCACCACGGTGCCAAGGTCGTGACCTGCTCCGACTCTGACGGCACGGTCTACGATGCCGACGGCTTCAACCCGGAAAAACTGCAGGCCCTGATGGAGCTGAAGAACGTCAAGCGTGGCCGCCTGACCGAGTTTGCCGATGCCTTTGGCCTGGAATACCACGCCGGCAAGAAGCCCTGGCATATCCCGGTCGATATCGCCCTGCCCTGCGCCACCCAGAACGAACTGGGCGGTGACGACGCGCGCGAGCTGGTGAAGAACGGCGTGAGCTGCGTGGCCGAAGGTGCCAACATGCCGAGCACGCTGGACGCGATCGACGTGTTCCTGGAGTCCGGCGTGCTGTATGCGCCGGGCAAGGCCAGCAACGCCGGTGGCGTGGCCGTCTCCGGCCTGGAAATGGCCCAGGGCGCGCAGCGCCTGTACTGGGGCGCGCCGGAAGTGGATGCCCGCCTGCAGGAAATCATGAAGGATATCCATATCAGCTGCGTGCAGCACGGCGCGGAAAACGGCAACACGGCACCGCGCAGCCGCGTCAACTACGTGAACGGCGCCAACATCGCCGGCTTCGTGAAAGTGGCTGACGCCATGCTGGGCCAAGGCGTGATCTGATCTCGTTCAGCGCCTGAACCCATCCCGTCCGTGGAGTTGATCCCGGACGGGATTTTTTTCGTCCATACTCAGTATTGCAGCGTTTCCACACCCTGTTCGGTGCCGAGCAAGCAGACCGTCGCCTTCTGGTGCGCAAACACACCGACGGTGATCACGCCAGGCCACTGGTTGACTTCGCTCTCGAAAGCCAGCGGGTCACGGATCTGCAGGCCATGCACGTCCAGAATGTGCTGGCCGTTGTCGGTGACCAGCGGTGCACCGTCCTTTTCGCGCACCGTGGCCTGGCCACCCAGGGCGGCAAAGCGTTCGACCAGTCGGCCAGTGGCCATCGGGATGATCTCGACCGGCAACGGAAACTGGCCCAGCACCGCGACGCGCTTGCTGGCATCGGCAATGCAGATGAAACGGCGGCTTTGCGCGGCGACGATTTTTTCGCGCGTCAGGGCCGCGCCGCCGCCCTTGATCATGTAGCCCTGGCCATCGATCTCGTCGGCACCATCGATATAGACATCGAGTTCGCCGGCTTCGCTGGCCGAAAACACCGGAATGCCGAGCGCTTCCAGGCGCTGTGTCGAGGCCAGAGAACTGCTGACCGCGCCCTTGATCTGGTCCTTCATGCCAGCCAGGGCATCGATGAACTTGTTGACGGTGGAGCCGGTACCGACGCCGACAATCGTGCCGGGTGTGACGTAGGCCAGCGCCGCCTGGCCAACCAGGGTCTTGAGTTCATCTTGTGTCATGTGGGTTTCCTGCCGTGGATTTGGGACAATAGGGAGATGCGATCACGCTGATCGCACAACTGCACATTATCGTTCTTCCATGGCACTGATTCCCTACTCCCTGTCGCGCGCGGCCCTGTTCAGCATGGACGCTGAAGCGGCCCATGAATTCACCATCAGCTCCCTGTCGCGCCTGCAGCACACGCCGCTGCGCTGCACCTTCTCCCAGCCCTTTGTCAATGATCCGGTGACGCTGTGTGGCCTGCGTTTTCCGAACCGCGTCGGCCTGGCTGCTGGCCTGGACAAGAACGCCGAGTGCATTGCCGCCTGGGAAGCCATGGGCTTCGGCTTTGTCGAAGTCGGCACGGTGACACCCAAGGGCCAGCCGGGCAACCCCAAGCCGCGCATGTTCCGCCTGCCGCAATCGGAGGCGCTAATCAACCGCATGGGCTTCAACAACCATGGCCTGGAGGCCTTTATCCGCAATGTGCAGCGCACCCGTCCGGCCGGCAGCAAGCGCCTGCTTGGCCTGAACATTGGCAAGAATGCCAGCACGCCGATCGAGCAGGCAGCGGACGACTATCTGGCCGGCCTGGAAGGCGTCTACCCCTGGGCCGATTACGTCACCGTCAACATCAGCAGCCCGAACACGCAGAACCTGCGCGCGCTGCAGAGTGACGAGGCGCTGGATGCGCTGCTCGACACGCTGATGGAGCGCCGCGAACAACTGGCGCAGCAACATGGCAAGCACAAGCCGCTGTTCATCAAGATCGCACCGGATCTGGAACAGGAACAGATTGCGCTGATTGCCAGCACGCTGCGCCGTTACGGCATGACCGCCGATGGCCGCCATGGTGGTCGTCTGGGCGTGATTGCCACCAATACCACCATCAGCCGCGAAGCCGTGCAGGGCCAGCCGCATGCCGATGAGGCCGGTGGCCTGAGCGGTCGTCCGGTGTTCGAGAAGAGCAACCATGTGGTCCGCGAGCTGCGCACGGCACTGGGCCCGGATTTTCCGATCATCGGTGCCGGCGGCATCATGAGCGGCGCCGATGCGCGTGCCAAGCGCGCTGCCGGCGCCGACGTGGTGCAGGTATTTACCGGCCTGATCTATCGCGGTTCAGCGCTGGTGCGCGAAGTGGCCGAGGCGCTGCACCAGGCTTGAAGCCTGGCGGACCGGAATCAGTCGTCCTGGCGCAGCCGCAAGCGATACCGCTCGCCCATGGCCGTGCCGTCGGCATCGATCTGCTGCAACTGGCCGGCCTGATAGGCAAAGCGGCGGTACTCGCCATCACGGTCCAGCTGCAGCATGGAGCGATCGGCGCTCCAGCTGGCCTGGCCGCGCTGGATCACCGGCAGCGCACTGACGGTTTCGCGCTTCATGCTCAGGATATAGCTGCCGTCCTCGTACAGTGACAGCAGCGTGCGGATGCCGGGACAATCGGTACACGGCAGGCTGCCAGAATAATGTCCCACCCAGCTGATGTCGTTGGCAGCGGGCTGGGGTGCAGCGGGCGATATCGGCTCCACGCGGATATCCTGTACCGGCGTGACCACCACCTCGGCGTCTGGCGTGCGCGGC
The DNA here is from genome assembly GCF_036312245.1 of Brachymonas sp. J145. Lineage (NCBI taxonomy): Bacteria > Pseudomonadati > Pseudomonadota > Betaproteobacteria > Burkholderiales > Comamonadaceae > Allobrachymonas > Brachymonas sp. J145. Next base: position 93,809 of record NZ_JAZDCI010000007.1, read on the forward strand.
GCAGGCGGCACCTGCGGCGTACTCTGGTTGAGGACTGGCGCAGGGCCACTGCCGCCACGCAAGGGCGGCCAGTCCGGGTTATCCAGCGATACCGTGGTACATCCTGCCAGCCAGAGCGAACCCAGGGCCAGCATCCATCCCGTGCGCAGCGTGCGTTTGGCATGGCTCATGGTGCAATCTCCTTTACGACTTTGACAGCTGTTGTCTTGCTGCCATTGTGACATCTGGCGGGCAGCGTGGCCGCCCATTCATGCGATCGGCGTGAGCTTGGCCACGGCCAGAGCCAGCCACTTGACCCCGTGGCGCGGAAAATTGATCTTGGTCTTGGCATCGCTGCCACTGCCTTCAATCAGCAGCACATCGCCTTCGCCAAACTTGGTGTGGAACACGCGCATGCCCTTGCGCAGGCCATGTCCATCTTCCTGCTTGCGCGGGATCTCGGCTGCCGGCAGGCCGACCGACTGGCGCACCTCCTGGTTCCACTGCTCGTCGCCGTCCTGGCGCCAGCGGCCCGGCATGGCATCGGCAAAACCGCTGCGTTGCGGCGTGATCCATTTCAGGCACTCCTCGGGCAGTTCGTCGAGGAAGCGGCTGCGGATGTGATAGCGCGTCTGGCCGTGCAGCATGCGCGTTTGCGCATGGCTCAGGTAGAGGCGCTGGCGCGCCCGCGTGATGGCCACATACATCAGGCGGCGTTCCTCTTCCAGGCCGTCGAAATCGTTCATGGCGTTTTCATGTGGGAACAAGCCTTCTTCCAGGCCGCTGATGAACACCACGTCAAACTCCAGGCCCTTGGCGGCGTGCACCGTCATCAGCTGCACCGCGTCCTGGGCTGCCTGAGCCTGGTTGTCGCCGGCCTCGAGTGCGGCGTGGGTCAGGAAGGCGGCCAGCGGCGACAGGGTTTCACCATCGGGCAGCACGGCCTCCTCCCCTTCGACCACGGTGGCATCGACCGGGCGCATGTCCATCGGCTGCAGGCCGGCGCTTTCGCGGCCAAAGCCCTCGATGCTGACGAAGCTCTCGGCGGCGTTGACCAGTTCCTGCAGGTTCTCGATGCGGTCGGCGCCATCGCGCTCGTTGCCATAATGTTCCAGCAAGCCACTGTGCTCCAGCACCAGCTCGACGATCTGCTTCAGGCTCAGATCGGCCGACTGTTCGCGCATGGCGTCGATCTTGGCGACAAAGGACGCCAGATTGGCACCAGCCTTGCCAGGCACCAGCGCTATCGCATCGGTCAAGGCACTTTGCTGGCCACGTGCCGCATCCTGCAGTTGCTCCAGCGTGCGCGCGCCAATGCCGCGCGCCGGGAAGTTGACCACGCGCATGAAGCTGGTGTCGTCGCGCGGGTTGTCCAGCAGGCGCAGATAGGCCAGCGCGTGCTTGATCTCGGCGCGCTCGAAAAAGCGCAGGCCGCCGTAGACGCGGTACGGCATGCTGGCATTGAACAGCGTGGATTCGATCACGCGGCTCTGCGCGTTGCTACGGTAGAGAATCGCGATTTCCTTGCGCGAACGGCCGTCGGCCACCAGCTGGCGGATTTCATCGACGATCCAGCGCGCTTCGGACAGGTCACTCGCCTGCTCCATCACGCGCACCGGCTCGCCTGCGCCCTGGTCGGTACGCAGGTTCTTGCCGAGGCGGCGCTTGTTGTGGCTGATCAGCACGTTGGCGCTGTCCAGGATGTTGCTGTAGCTGCGGTAGTTCTGCTCCAGCTTGATCTGGTGCTGCACCTTGAGCTCGGTAACGAAATCGTTCATGTTGCCAACGCGCGCACCGCGGAAGGCGTATATGCTCTGGTCGTCATCGCCCACGGCCAGCACGGCATTGGCCGGCACGCCTTCCTTGCCGTCCGATACCAGCTGCTTGAGCCAGAGATATTGCAGGCGGTTGGTGTCCTGGAATTCGTCCACCAGGATATGGCGGAAGCGGCGCTGGTAGTGCTGGCGCACCAGCGGATAGTCGCGCAGGATCTCGTAGCTGCGCAGCATCAACTCTCCAAAGTCGACCACGCCTTCGCGCTGACACTGTTCCTCGTAGAGCTGGTAGATCTCGGCCTTGCGGCGGCTTTCGCCATCGTGCACCGGAACATCGCCGGGGCGCATGCCCTCTTCCTTGCAGCCGCTGATAAACCACTGCATCTGCTTGGCAGGAAACTGGTCATCCGATACGCCATGCTGCTTGTAGAGGCGCTTGATGGCGGAGAGCTGGTCTTGCGTATCGAGGATCTGGAAACCCTGCGGCAGGCCGGCGACCTGGTAGTGCGCGCGCAGAAAGCGGTTGCACAGGCCGTGGAAAGTGCCGATCCACATGCCGCGCACGTTCAGCGGCAGCATCGCCGACAGGCGCGCGTTCATCTCCTTGGCCGCCTTGTTGGTAAAGGTCACCGCCATCAAGCCGCCGGGCGAAACGCGCTGCTGTTGCAGCAGCCAGGCGATACGCGTGGTCAGCACGCGCGTCTTGCCGGAGCCAGCGCCGGCCAGGATCAGGGCGTGTTCATCGGGCAAGGTGACGGCACGGCGCTGCTCGGGATTGAGTCCGTGCAGCAACTTGTCGTCAGTGGGTGGCGGGGCAAAGGAGGAGAGATCGTCGAACAGGGAAGACATCCCGCTATTGTAGGTACAAAGCGTTCGTCATGCGGCCCTGGCAGCTGCTGTCCATGCAGATGGCAGCGACATCGCTGCCCTGCCCTGCAGGCGCAAAAAAAGCCGGTCACCTTGCAGTGACCGGCTCTTGTCAGATCGGGATCAGGCTATCCGTTGACGGCCTGTTGGCAGCAGATCAGTAGCGGTTGCCGCCACCGTTGCCGCGACGCGGGCCACCGGCCGGCTTGCGCCATTCGCCGTGGGCCGGACGGCCTTCACGCGTGGCGGTATCACCACCGCGACGGCCACCGGCGTGACCAGCGGTTGCCGGACGCGGCTTGCGTGCCGGTGCATCACCGAAGCCGCCGCCAAAACCACGCTCCTGACCCTGGCCGAAGCCACGCTCGCGCTGCTGGAAACCGCGATCACCTCGATCCTGCTGGAAGCCACGGTCATTGCCAAAGCCGCGATCACGCTGCTGGAAACCACGTTCCTGACGGTCCTGGGCAAACTCGCGCTCGCCACCGAAACCGCCACGCTCCTGGCGGAAGCCACCACGATCGCCGCCGCCGAAACGGTTGTCCTGGCCAAAGCCGCCACGTTCGCGACCACCACCAAAGGAGCGCTTGCCGCCGCGGCCGCCATGGCCCGGGCCACCGGCGCGACCCTTGCCCTTGGGCGGGTGACGCGTGGGCGCGCGCTGCTCGGGCTCCATGCCCGGGATCACGGCCGTCATCAGCGGCTGCTGGGTGAATTCCTCGATGTCCCAGATGCGGAAACGGTCGCGGAATTCGGCAAAGCTGACAGCGATACCGCTGCGGCCGGCACGGCCGGTACGGCCAATGCGGTGCGTATAGTCCTCGGCCTTCATCGGCAGGCCGAAGTTGAACACGTGGGTGATGCTGGGCACGTCGATACCGCGTGCGGCCACGTCAGTTGCCACCAGGAACTGGATCTTGCCCTGGCGCAGCGCCTGCAGGCGGCGGTTGCGCAGGCCCTGGCTCAGGGCGCCGTGCAGTGCAACAGCAGCGAAACCAGCCTGTTGCAGGTCTTCGGCCAGGCCGTCACATTCGATCTGGGTGCTGGCAAACACGATCGCCTGCTCGATGGCGGGATCACGCAGCCAATGGTCCAGCATGGCACGCTTGTGCGCGAAGTTGTCAGCCCAGTAGAGCTTCTGCTCGATCTGGCTGTGCTTCTGCTGCGGCGTGTCGATCTGGATCTTCTGCGGCTCGCGCATGACGCGGGTAGCCAGCTGCTGGATGCGCGGCGCAAACGTGGCGCTGAACATCATGGTCTGGCGGCGCTCGGCGGTCAGGGCGTGGATTTCGGCCAGGTCTTCGGCAAAGCCCAGGTCCAGCATGCGGTCGGCTTCGTCCACCACCAGGAACTGCACTTTTTCCAGCTTGATCTGCATGCTGCGCTGCAGGTCCAGCAGGCGGCCCGGGGTGGCTACCACCAGGTCCGCGTTCTGCAGGCGGGCGATCTGGATCGCGTAAGGCATGCCACCCACCACGTGGGCAATGCGCAGGCCCTTGCAATGCTTGACCAGGTCAATCGCGTCATGGGCGACCTGTTGCGCCAGTTCGCGCGTCGGGCACAGCACCAGTGCGCCGGGCTCGGCGGCCTTGAAATGGCGACGGTCGGTCGGGTTCTTGCGGCGCGGACGCTTGGGGGTCGGCTCGCCGTTGGCGGCAGCTTCGTCGAGCTTGCGCTGCCATTCGATGCGTTCTTCCTCTTCGGCGGCTTCACGCTGCTCCAGCAGCGTATGCAGCACCGGCAGCAGGAAGGCGGCGGTCTTGCCGCTACCGGTCTGGCTGGACACCATCAGGTCGATGAAGGAGCTGGAACCTTCGTTCAGCGCCAGCGGAATCGCCTGGGACTGCACTACGGTCGGCTGGGTGTAGCCCAGGTCGAGGCAAGCCTGCACTAGCGGCTCGGCCAGCTTCAGTTCGACAAAACCGTTGGGCTGGTCGTCTTCAACCGGCAGCAGCGCGTCGGCTTGCAGTTCGGCATGCAGATGGGGATCGGGAATCGGGTTGCCCGGCAGTTGTAGTTCGGCAACGGAGGATTGCGGCTGCGCAGCTGCGCCAGCCAGGGAGGCTTCTTGATGCATTGAATATCTCACACGTGCGCCAGCCCGCAGGGCTGCGCATCGTCAGGGTAGGACATGTGCATCCACCGTCTGACGATCATTCACCGCATGACAGAAACACGCGGGAGGGACATGCAAGTGCATGCCGGGTGTGAGATGGGAGATGTACGCGATTGGGGGCCCATTTGCAATCCGTTGCCTGTCTGCTGGCAACCATCGCCCCCTCGGGATCACGCTATTGTCAGACAAATCCGGGTTTTTACCAAGCGATATGTTGTTTCAGCGCACATCCGGCTGGCCAGCACCATGTGCAGGCCAGCACTGGGCACCGCCCTCGCCCTCGCGGCGCAGCTGCAGCGGCGTGGCACCAAACCAGCGCATGCAGAAGCGGTGAAAGCTGCTCAGCTCGCGAAAGCCGAGCCGGAACGCCACTTCCTTGATCGGGTAACCGGTGTGGCACAGCAGCAATCTGGCCATTTCCTGGCGCGCATCCGAAAGCAACTGGCGGTACTGGTAACCCTCGGTCTGCAGGGCACGCTGCAGGCTGCGCGGCGTCATGTGCAGCGCTTCGGCAATTTCCTCGATGGTGGGCGCACGCTGTTCCAGCCGTTCGATGATCAACTGGCGCACGCGCAGATAGACCGGGTAGTTGGCGCGCAGCTCTTCCAGCTGGTAGTCGGCCAGACGCTGGTGCACCCTGGCCAGCATCGGCGATACCGGCAGGCGTTCTTCTTCCAGCTGCGCAGCATCCAGCAGCAGCGAGATCCCGCCAGCACCATGCAGCAGGCGGATCTGCCGTTCCTTGAGCCAGCGCAGCAATTCCTCGCCCGGATCAGGGTAAGGCAAGCTGACTTCATGCACCAGCAGCGGCCTGCCATTGCGCAACTGGGCCAGAAAGTTCAGCAGCGTCATCGTTTCGGCATCCATGATGATGCGCGGCAACAGGCTGTTGTCGCGAGCGCTCATGGACAGGCGATAGCCCTGGGCTTCGCGCCGCAATTCCACCTCCAGGCTTTCATCGAGCAAGGGCGCGTAATGCTGCAGCTGTTGCAGGGCCTGCAGCATGCTGTTGCTGCTCAACATCAGGTGGCCGACGATTTGCAGCGTGCCCGGATGGATGTTCTGGTAGGTCAGCAGGGCCAGTTCCTCGTCGCCCAACTGCTCGGCAATATGTGCCGCCAGCCGCATGAAGGCAGCTTTCGGGATCCGCTTGTCCGGATGTTCCAGATCCTCGCGGCGCATGTCGGCGAGCTGGCAAAGCTGGTCCAGATTCCGGGCTTCGACCGGCAGCATGTCGATCAGCAGATAAGCCAGGGATGCCGCGACGGTGAAGTTTTGCATGGGTGAGATGGGTGAATGGAACGGGGAAGCCTGGCCGCCGGGAACAGCGCAAGGCGCTCGGCATCCACACGCTTTCTGTCGGTACAGAAAACACAAGTCTGACAGATTAGGACAAATCCGGGTTTCTTGTAGTCCCGATGCGCCAGCTTGTCGCAACAGGACACTGGCCTGTCGCAAAGTCGCCAGATACTGGCCGCACGGCTCATCGCACTTGTCTTGCCGTAGAGATCCCGGTCCGTGTCTTGCCAGCAATCTGCCGGCCTCTGCAAATGGCCGCCAAGACAACCCCATGTCACGCCCGTGAAATAGTTGTGCACGCATCATGCAGGGACTATCAATGCCAAGATGGCAGCTAGATTTTTCTCTTCATTCTGTATTTGCCATGCCTGTTTTCCATGCACTCCGCTCCTCCCTGTCCACCCTGCCCCGCATCGGTCTTGCCACCCTGCTGCTGGCCAGCAGCGGCCAGTTGCTGGCGAAAGATTGGGGCGTGACTGCCGGCTACGGCACGGACAGCACCAACAAGGTTGGCATCATCGCCGGCTGGGATCGCGAGCAGCCGTTGTGGCAAGGCGAAAAATGGCATCTGGGCCTGCGTCATGAAGTCGAGCTGGGCTTCTGGGATGCTAAGTACGGCAACGATATCGTCGAGTTCGGCTACTCGCCGGTGCTGCGCATGATCCGCCCGCTGGGTGACCATGGCAAGCGCCTGTTTGTCGAAGGCTCGATCGGCGTGCGCCTGATTTCCGACACCAGCCTGTCGCCCGATACGAATATGTCGACCGCTTTCCAGTTCTCCGACATGCTGGGCGTGGGCTACCAGTGGGGTCCGAAGCAGCTGAACACCGTCGGCCTGCGTGGCGTGCATATCTCCAACGCCGGCATCAAGAAACCGAATGACGGCGTGGAGTTTGGCCTGCTGTACTACCAGCGCAAGTTCTGACCGGCTCCCCCCATCCCGAGTTTTCAGACAAGGCAGTGTCGCAGTGCGGCACTGCCTTGTTGTCTTATGGCTGACAAGCGGCAAGTTCAGCGCCGATAATGGGACTTTCTTCACACCTGTCCGTCGGCATGCCACGACGGGCAAGCTCCCTGTACAGGAAATCCTTCATGGTGCCTGCCACCCTGTTTCAACGCGCCGGCCTGGCGCTGCTGCCGCTGACCTTGCTGGGCGCTTGTGCCGTTCCTGGCGGCCAGCAGCAGCCCGCCAGCGACATCTTGCCCGCCCGTTATGAACGTGCCACTGACAGCCCGCCAGCCAGCATGGGCAACGATAGCGGCTGGCGCGACTACTTTAGCCATCCGGAACTGCAGGCGCTGATTGCCCAGGCGCTGGCCAACAACCGCGACCTGCGCACCGCCGCGCTGCGCGTGCAGGAAGCGCAGGCTCTGTACGGCATCCAGCGTTCCGGACTGATGCCCAGCGTGGGCGTGATGGCCGATGGCCAGCGTGGCCGTACCCCGGCCAGCTTGTCGCCCTCCCGGCAATCCATGGTCAGTAGCAGCTACAGCGTGGGCCTCGGTCTGGCCAGCTGGGAAATCGACTTCTGGGGCCGTATCCGCCACTTGAGCGATGCCGCCCTGCAAAACTACCTGGCCACCGATGCCGCCCAACGCGCCCTGCGCATCAGCCTGGTGGCCGAAGTAGCGAACACCTGGCTGCTGCAGCGCGAGTATGACCAGCGTATCGAGATTGCACGGCAATCGGTCAGCACGCGCCAGGAATCGAACCGCATCTATACGCGCCGCTATGAGGTCGGAGCCAGTTCGCTGCTGGAGCTGACCCAGGTGCGCACGCTGCTGACACAGGCGCAGGCGCTGCTGGAGCAGCTGGAGCAGGCGCGTGAGCGCAACGGTCATGCGCTGGCCTTGCTGGCCGGTGGTCCAGTGGACCTGACACCGCGCACCGGCCTGCTGGATCGCCAACTGAAATTGCGCCCAGTGACCGCAGGCCTGCCCTCCGCCCTGCTGACACAGCGCCCGGACATCATCGCCGCCGAGCACCAGCTGGCGGCTGCTCGGGCGCAGATTGGCGCGGCGCGCGCGGCCTTCTTCCCCAGCATCTCCTTGACAGGCATGTTGGGCACGGCCAGTCATGAGCTGGATGGCCTGTTCCAGGGCGGCAACCGGACCTGGAGCTTCATGCCCAGCATCTCGCTGCCGATCTTTACCGCTGGCCGGCTGCGCAACAACCTGAACCTGGCCGAAGCACGCGCCGACATGGCGGTGGCCAACTACGAGAAGACCGTGCAGTCTGCCTTCCGCGATGTGTCTGACGCGTTGAGTGCGCGCCACTGGCTGCAACGCCAACTGGCCACGCACACACAAGGCCTGCAGGCGCAACGCCAGCGTGCGCGCCTGGTGCGCATGCGCTACGACAGCGGTGCCGTGAGCTACCTGGAAGTGCTCGATGCCGAACGCAGCCTGCTGCAGGCCGAGCAGGACCATGTGGTGACGCAGCGCCAGCTGCTGGCCGCACAGATCCAGCTGTTTGCCGCCCTTGGAGGCGGCTCCCTGGGCAGCACGCCCCAGCCTTGACCCTACCCCGCCCAAATTGAGCTCCACGACATGACACTGCAAGCCAAGCACAAGAAGACCCTGATCATGGCCGGCCTGGCGCTGGCCGCCGCCGCAGCCGCCTACTACCTCTGGCATTCCAGCCAGCCGCAAGGCCCCGGCGACGGTTTTGTCAGCGGCAACGGCCGCATCGAGGCTACCGAACTCAACGCCACCAGCAAGCTGCCGGGCCGCGTCACCGAAGTGCTGGTGAACGAAGGCGATTTCGTCAAGGCCGGCCAGCCGCTGGTGCGCATGGATATCGCCTCGCTCAACGCCCAGCTGGACGAAGCGCGTGCCTACCACCAGCAGGCGGTGACCGGCGTCAGCAATGCCCAGGCCATGTCCTCGCAGCGCAGCAGTGACGAAGCCGCTGCCCGTGCTGCCGTGGTCAGCGCCGACAGCGATCTCGATGCCGCCCGGCGCAAGCTGCGCCGTACCGAAGTGCTGGCGCGTGAGGGTGCCTCTTCGATGCAGGAGCTGGACGATGACCGTGCCCGCGTGAAGGCGGCGCAAGCCCAGGTCAACGCTGCCAGGGCGCGCCAGGTAGCGGCACAGGCAGCTACCGTGGCCTCGCGCACGCAGATCGACAGCGCCAAATCGGCCGTCGATGCTGCCGCCGCCACCATCAAGCGCATCGAGACCGAAGTGGCTGACAGCGTGCTGGTCGCCCCGCGCGATGCCCGCGTGCAATACCGCATCGTGCAGCCGAACGAGGTGCTGGGAGCTGGCTCGCCCGCACTCAACATGATCGACCTGAACGATGTCTACATGACCTTCTTCATTCCGGAGCAAGTCGCAGGCCGCGTGGCCATTGGCAGCGAAGCGCGCATCGTGCTGGACACGGCTCCCGATTACCCGATCCCGGCAAAAATCAGCTTTGTCGCCAGCTCGGCCCAGTTCACGCCCAAGACGGTAGAAACCGCAAGCGAGCGCCAGAAGCTGATGTTCCGTGTCAAGGCGCAGATTTCGCCTGAACTGCTGCAACAGTACCCGGAACAGGTCAAGATCGGCCTGCCGGGCGTCGCCTGGATCAAGCTGGATCCGAATGCCGCCTGGCCGGCTTCTCTCGCGCCCAAGACCCGGCCATGAGCGGACCGGATCGTTCCGTCATCACGCTGACGCAGGTCAGCCTGCGCTACAAGGACACGCTGGCGCTGGATGACATCAGCCTGGCGTTTCCCGCCGGCCGCATGATTGGTCTGATCGGGCCAGACGGCGTGGGCAAGTCCAGTCTGCTGTCGCTGATCGCCGGTGCCCGTGCCATCCAGGGCGGCTCGGTGCTGGTGCTGGGCGGCGACATGGCCAGCCAGCGCCATCGCAACCAGGTCTGCCCGGACATCGCCTACATGCCGCAAGGCCTGGGCAAGAACCTGTACCCGACGCTGTCGGTAGAAGAAAACCTGCAGTTCTTTGGCCGCCTGTTCGGCCATGGCGAAGCCGAACGGCGCCGCCGCATCGACCAGCTGACGCAGGCCACCGGTCTCTATCCGTTCCTGCAGCGGCCAGCCGGCAAGCTGTCGGGCGGCATGAAGCAGAAGCTCGGCCTGTGCTGCGCGCTGATCCACGATCCGCGCCTGCTGATCCTGGACGAGCCGACGACCGGCGTGGACCCGCTGGCGCGCCGCCAGTTCTGGGACCTGATCGACACCATCCGCGCCGGTGGCCAGGACATGAGCGTGCTGGTGGCCACGGCCTATATGGATGAGGCCAGCCGCTTCGACTGGCTGGTGGCGATGGACGAAGGCCGCGTGCTGGCCACCGGCACGCCGCAAGAGCTGCTGCAGCGTACCGCCACGGACAACCTGGAAGCCGCCTTTATCCAGCTAATGCCGGAAGACAAGCGCGAGGGCCATCGCGAGGTGGTGATTCCGCCGCTGCCCGAGGACGGCCAGGACGAGATCGCGATTGAAGCGAAAGACCTGACCATGCGCTTTGGCGACTTCACCGCGGTCGATCACGTGAACTTCCGGATCCGGCGCGGCGAGATTTTCGGCTTTCTCGGCTCCAACGGCTGCGGCAAGACCACCACCATGAAGATGCTGACCGGCCTGCTCGATGCCACCGAAGGCCAGGCCTGGATTTTTGGCGATACGGTCGATGCGCGCGACCTGGCGATCCGCAGCCGCGTCGGCTATATGTCGCAATCGTTTTCACTCTATGGCGAGCTGACCGTGATGCAGAACATGGTGCTGCACGCGCGCCTGTTCCAGGTACCGGAAGACGAGATTCCGGCGCGCGTGCAGGAAAAACTGGCACGCTTCCAGCTGCTCGATGTCGTGGACGCCCTGCCCGACAGCCTGCCGATGGGCATGCGCCAGCGCCTGTCGCTGGCGGTGGCGCTGGTGCACAACCCGGAGCTGCTGATCCTGGACGAGCCGACCTCGGGCGTGGACCCGATTGCGCGCGACAACTTCTGGGAGCTGCTGGTCAGCCTGTCGCGCCAGGACCGCGTCACCATTTTCATCTCCACCCACTTCATGAACGAGGCCGAGCGCTGCGACCGCATGTCGATGATGCACGCTGGCAAGGTGCTGGACAGCGATACGCCGGCGCGGCTGGTGGAAAAGCGTGGTGCCGCCTCGCTCGAAGATGCCTTTATCGGCTACCTGCTTGAAGCCGGTGCCGACAGCGGCAGCACCGCTACGCCAGCGGCCGCAGTCCCGGCAGTGGAACCTGCAGCAGCTACCAGCCATCGCCCGCAGCGCGGCTTCAGCCTGCGCCGCCTGTTCAGCTACGCGCTGCGCGAATCGCTGGAACTGCAGCGCGATCCGGTGCGCGGCATCATGGCGCTGTTCGGCAGCCTGCTGCTGATGGTCATCATTGGCTACGGCATCACCATGGACGTGGAAGACTTGCGCTTTGCCGTGCTCGATCGGGATCAGACCGTGCTGAGCCAGAACTATGTCAACAACCTGTCCGGCTCGCGCTATTTTGAGGAAATGCCGCCGCTGCAGGATTACCGGCAACTGGACCAGGCGATGCGCGCCAACCAGATCACCATGGCGCTGGAGATTCCGCCCGGCTTCTCGCGCGACCTGCAGCGCGGCCAGCCGGTCAGCATCGCGGTCTGGATTGATGGCGCGATTCCGCAGCGCGCCGAAACCATCCAGGGCTATGTGCAAGGCATGCACCAGCAGTGGCTGACCCAGCTCAGCACCGAGCGCATGGGCCGCGCGCCGCAATCGACGATCCAGGTGGAAACGCGTTTCCGCTACAACCCGGACGTGAAAAGCCTGCCGGCCATGGTGCCAGCCGTGATGCCGCTGATGCTGCTGATGATCCCGGCCATGCTCGCGGCGCTCTCGGTCGTGCGCGAAAAGGAGATGGGCTCGATCATGAACCTGTACGTGACGCCGGTGACGCGCACCGAATTCCTGCTCGGCAAGCAGCTGCCCTATATCGTGATGGGCATGGTCAGTTTCCTGCTGATGACGCTGATGGCGGTAACGCTGTTTGACGTGCCAATCAAGGGCAGCTTCCTGACGCTGGCACTGGCCACCCTGCTGTTCGTGATCTTCTCGACCGGCCTGGGCCTGTTTGCCTCCATCTTCACACGCTCCCAGATTGCCGCGATTTTCATCACCATGCTGGTGACCATGCTGCCGGCCGTCAACTTCTCCGGACTGATGACCCCGGTCAGCTCGCTGGAAGGTGCTGGCCGCCTGATTGGCGAAAGCCATCCAGCCACCTATATGCTGCTGATCAGCCGAGGCGTATTCGGCAAGGCGCTGGATTTCACCGACCTGACATCGTCCTTCTGGCCGCTCGTGATCTGGGCACCACTGATCCTGCTGGTGTCTATCCTGTTGCTGAAAAAGCAGGAGCACTGAGATGCAGCTCGGCCACATCTTCCGCCTCGGCATCAAGGAATTCTGGAGCCTGCTGCGTGACCCGATCATGCTGGTGCTGATCATCTACTCGTTCACGCTGGCGATTTATGCGGTATCGCGCTCGGCCCCGGAAACGCTGAGCAAGGTGCCGATCGCCATCGTCGACGAAGACCGCTCGCAGCTGTCCGGCCGCATCATCTCCGGCCTGCTGCCGCCCTACTTCCTGCCACCGCAATTGATCGAGATCCACGAAATGGATGCCGGCATGGATGCCGGCCGCTACACCTTCACGCTCAATATCCCGCCCAACTTCCAGCGTGATGTGCTGGCCGGACGGCAACCGGCGATCCAGCTCAACGTGGACGCCACGCGCATGAGCCAGGCCTTCAGCGGCAGCGGCTACGTGACGCAAATCGTGCACAGCGAGGTGGCCGAGTTCGTGCAGGGCCACCGCGGCAGCACGCCGCTGCCCGTGCAGATCGAGCAACGCATGCGCTTCAACCCGACGCTGACGCAGACCTGGACGCTGGGCGTGATGGAGATCATCAACATCATCACCATGCTGTCCATCATCCTGACCGGGGCGGCGCTGATCCGCGAACGCGAGCATGGCACCATCGAACACCTGCTGGTGATGCCGGTGCGGCCGGTAGAGATCATGCTGTCCAAGGTCTGGTCGATGGCGGTAGTGGTGCTGTTGGCGACCGCCATGTCGATGGTGTTCGTGGTCCAGGGCTGGCTGCGCATTCCGATCGAGGGCTCGGTCTGGCTGTTCCTGGCGGTGGCAGCGCTGCACCTGTTTTCCACCACCTCGCTCGGGATTTTCCTGGCCACGGTGGCCCGCACCATGCCGCAGTTTGGCCTGCTGATGCTGCTGATCATGATGCCGCTGCAAATGCTGTCCGGCGCCAGCACGCCGCGCGAGAGCATGCCGGAGTTCGTGCAAAACGTGATGATGGTCGCGCCGACCACGCACTTTGTCTCGGCCAGCCAGGCGATTCTCTATCGCGGGGCCGGCTTCGATATCGTCTGGCCGCAGATGCTGGCACTGCTGGTGATCGGCAGCGTGCTGTTCATGCTGTCGCTGGCGCGATTCCGCAAGATGCTGAGCCAGATGGGCTGAGGCCGGCGCAAAACCGGCCTTGGCAATCAGCGGCTGCGCTTGCCGCGCCCGGCCGGGCTGCCGCTCTTGCTGTCCAGCCGCGGCTTGTTGCCACCCAGCGCCGGCTTGCCGGCTCCCTGGCTGCGCGGCGGCAGTCCGGTATGCTGCGTCAGCAGGCTGCCCTTGCGCGGCTGCCGGCGCGCCGTGGGCGCGGCCTCGGCCGTCTTGCCGGCCGGCGTGGAATTCGTGCGGCGCGGGCTCTGGTAGCTGCCATCGCTCATCGGCTGCCAGGTCGGGATCAGGTGCTGCTTGCCATTGCCGATCAGGTCCTGCCGGCCCATTGCCTTGAGCGCCTCGCGGAGCAGCGGCCAGTTGTTCGGATCGTGATATCGCAAGAAGGCCTTGTGCAGGCGGCGGCGGCGATCGCCCTTGACCACGTCCACGCTTTCGGCACGATCCGCATTCGGGCCATCCGGACGGTGGATGCCCTTGAGCGGGTTCAGCCGCGTGTGGTACATGGTGGTGGCCGTCGCCATCGGGCTCGGGTAGAAGGTCTGCACCTGGTCAGCACGGAAACCGTTGCGCTTGAGCCAGACCGCCAGGTTCATCATGTCCTCGTCGCTGGTGCCCGGGTGCGCCGCAATGAAGTACGGGATCAGGAACTGCTTCTTGCCGGCTTCGGCGTTGTACTTCTCGAACAGCTGCTTGAAGCGGTCATAGGTACCAATACCCGGCTTCATCATCTTGGACAGCGGGCCCTGCTCGGTGTGCTCCGGCGCAATCTTCAGGTAGCCACCCACGTGGTGCTGCACCAGCTCCTTGATGTACTCGGGCGATTTCACCGCCAGGTCGTAGCGCAAGCCGGAACCGATCAGGACCTTCTTCACGCCCGGCAGCTTGCGCGCGCGCTTGTAGATGCTGATCAGCGGATCATGATCGGTATGCAGGTTCTGGCAGACGTCCGGGTAGACGCAGCTCGGCTTGCGGCAGGCGGCCTCGATCTCCTTGCTCTTGCAGCCGAGGCGATACATATTGGCGGTTGGGCCACCCAGGTCGCTCACCACGCCGGTAAAGCCCTGCACCTTGTCGCGCATGTCTTCCAGCTCGCGGATGATGGAATCTTCGCTGCGGCTCTGGATGATGCGGCCTTCGTGCTCGGTGATGCTGCAGAAGGTACAGCCGCCAAAGCAGCCGCGCATGATGTTGACCGAGAAGCGGATCATCTCCCAGGCCGGGATCTTGGTGGCGCCGTCGTGGCGGCCATTTTCGTCGGCGTAAGACGGGTGCGGGCTGCGCGCATACGGCAGGTCGAACACCCAGTCCATTTCCTCGGTCGTCAGCGGAATCGGGGGCGGCGTCAGCCAGACATCACGCGCAGTCGTGCCCTCGCCATGCGCCTGCACCAGCGCCCGCGCATTGCCGGGGTTGGTTTCCAGATGCAGCACACGGTTGGCGTGCGCGTACAGCACCGGATCGGCCTTGACCTGCTCGTAGCTCGGCAGGCGGATCACGGTACGTTCGCGCGGCGGACGCTGTACGGCTTTCGAGGCCTCGCGCACGATGCGGATCGGCTGCACGGCCGGCTCTGGCGACGGCGCGGCGGCATCACAGCTGGCACCCTGCCCCGCGGCCTGCTCGCCGGTAGTCTGGTACGGGTTGACGTGCTCCTCGATGCGGCCCGGCTGATCGACCTCGGTGGAATCGATCTCGAACCAGCCCTCGGGCGAGGAACGCATGACAAAGGCAGTGCCGCGCACATCGGTGATGCTGCTGACCGGCTCACGGCGCGCCAGGCGGTGCGCGACCTCGATCAGGGCACGCTCGGCATTGCCATAGAGCAGCAGGTCGCACTTGCTATCCACCACCATGCTGCGGCGCACCTTGTCGCTCCAGTAATCGTAATGGGCAATGCGGCGCAGGCTGCCTTCGATGCCGCCCAGCACAATAGGCACGTCCTTGTAGGCTTCACGGCAGCGCTGGCTGTAGACGATGGCGGCGCGATCGGGCCGCTTGCCGCCGATGTCGCCCGGCGTGTAGGCATCATCGCTGCGGATCTTGCGGTCCGCCGTGTAGCGGTTGATCATGCTGTCCATGTTGCCGCCAGTCACGCCCCAGAACAGGTTGGGCTTGCCCAGCACCTTGAACGGTTCGGCGCTCTGCCAGTCAGGCTGCGCGATGATGCCGACGCGGAAACCCTGCGCCTCCAGCACGCGGCCAATCACCGCCATGCCGAAGCTCGGGTGATCGACATAGGCGTCGCCGGTGACCAGGATGATGTCGCAGCTGTCCCAGCCGAGCTGCTCCATTTCGGCGCGGCTCATCGGCAGGAACGGGGCCGTGCCAAAGCGCCTGGCCCAGTACGGCTTGTAACTGGTCAAGGCTTGGGCAGAGGGAATACGGCTGGTGGGGGACGCCTCGCGGGCGCGGCTGGCATGCATGCCCGGGATTGTACCGGTGGGGGTATTTTCGCGCCAGCCATGCGTTGCCAGCCTTGCCGGATCTGTGGCTTAACGCGGATTCTCGAAGAACACCATGTTGCTGTAATCGCTGATCTCGAAGTAGACGCGTTTTTCATCGGCGTCAGCCACAAAGTTCAGGTTTTCATCCAGTACGCCGTAGCCGTAGCGGTAGTTGCGTGCATCGCCACTGCCGGTACCCAGCGCGGTGCTGATCTTGTCGACCTTGAGGAAGCGGCGCACCAGCTTGTCGCCAGCGTAGATTTCCAGCACGCCATTGGTACCGGTCCAGTTCTGCACCTCGCGGCCCAGCTTGTTCTGCTGTTCCTGGGTGCAGCCGGCCAGCAGTGCTGCGGCGACAGCCAGGGCCAGGGTGGCAGATCGCATCGTGATTTTCATGGGTGCTCCCCTGCCCTTACAGGCTGCGCTGGCGCAGGGCCTCGTACAGGCAGACACCGCTGGCAACCGAGACGTTCAGGCTCTCGACCGCGCCACGCATGGGCAGGTGCACCAGTTCGTCGCAGGTCTTGCGCGTGAGCTGGCGCATGCCGGGGCCTTCTGCGCCCAGCACCAGCGCCGTGGGCGTGCGCAAGTCCATCTGGTAGAGCGATTTGCCGGCATCGCCGCTGGTGCCAACGACCCAGATATTGCGTTCTTTCAGCTCGTTCAGCGTGCGCGCCAGATTCGTGACCATGTAGTACGGCACGGTATCGGCGGCACCGCTGGCGACCTTGGCCACGGTGGCGTTGATGCCGGCAGCGTGGTCCTTGGGCGCGATCACGGCGTGCACACCGGCACCATCGGCCACGCGCAGACAGGCACCCAGGTTGTGCGGATCGGTCACGCCGTCCAGCACCAGCAACAGCGGCGGCTCCTGCAGGGTGTCCAGCAGGTCATCCAGCGAGCGCTCCTGGCGGATCTCGCTGACACGCGCCACCACGCCCTGGTGGCCGTGGCTGCCGCACAGGCGCGACAGGCGCAGGCCATCGGCCTCGACCAGGGCGACTTTCGCCTCCTTGGCGCGCTCCAGAAACTGGCGCATGCGGGCATCGCGCCGGCTGGGATCAAAAAATACTTCTACCACCGATTGCGGCGCCATCTTGAGGCGCACGCCAACGGCATGGAAGCCAAAGACGATTTTGTGGGATGCGGACATGGGGAGATTATCGCCTGAAGGCAAGAAAAAACCGCATGGCTCCGGTAGCGGAAGCCATGCGGCGGATCAAGACATGCGTCCGGTCAGCACGTTGTTACTTCCACTTCCACGCGGCGGTTGGGCTGCAGGCAGTCCACCAGCGCCTGGCGGGCGGTGTTGGCACACTGCACCACCGGCTGGCTTTCGCCCATGCCGACGGCCGTGATGTTGGCTGCCGGAATGCCCTGGCTGATCAGGTAGCTGCGCACGGTCTCGGCACGGCGCTGCGACAGGCCCAGGTTGTAGCTGTCACTGCCCAGGCGGTCGGTGTGGCCCACCACGCGCATCTGCGCATCGGCACCGCGCGACTTGAGCGTCTCTGCCACGCGATCCAGCTCGGCACGGCCACCCAGGCGCCCAGAGCTTCGTTCCAGACTGGAGTTGACCCGGTTCCGTGGACACATCATTCTTTGTGTTCAAGGAGTCGCAGATGTCCAAAGTACGACCGCCGTACCCGGCGGAATTCCGTCGGCAGATGGTCGAGCTGGTTCGAGCCGGCCGCTCACCCACACAGCTCTCGCGTGAGTTCGGTGTCACTGCCCAGTCCATCACCAACTGGGTCGGTCAGGCCGCCATCGACGAGGGCAAGCCCTTACCTGGCAAAGAAGGCCTGACCACCGCCGAGCGAGAAGAATTGGTGCGGCTGCGCCGCCAGTTGCGTCAGGTCCAGATGGAGCGCGACATCCTGGCAAAGGCTACGGCCTGGTTCGCCGGTCGCAGCGATGCGACATCCACGAAGTCTTCGGACTCGTGATGGCGAACCAGGCCGACCTTCCTGTGCGCGCCATGTGCCGCGTGCTCGGTGTCTCCGCCAGCGGCTTCTATGCCTGGCGAGAGCGTGCTCCAT
>NZ_JAZDCI010000008.1:0-106300 GCF_036312245.1 Brachymonas sp. J145
CACGAGAGTCTGCAGACCGAGGAGGTTGCGCAGGCGATGAAGATGGCATTGCGCACGCGACAGACGCGCCAGCGGCTGGTACATCATTCGGACAGGGGAATACAGTATTGCGCGACACACTATCAGGAGCTGCACCAGCGACATGGAGTCACGTGCTCGATGACAGATGGCTATGATTGCTATCAGAATGCGCTGGCCGAGCGGGTCAACGGCATTCTAAAGACAGAGCTTCTGCTGCATCGTCCGGCTGACTTGGCTCAGGCACGGCGCATGGTGGCTGAATCTGTGCAGATCTATAACCACGAGCGGGTTCATACTTCGCTGAAAATGCAAACGCCCGATGCGATGCATCGGGCATCATTGGCCGCAACTGCAGGAGCAGCCTGCCAATTTGTGGTGTCAACCTAATTCAGGACGGGTCACCTATTTGTTACTCAACATTTCTGTCACAAGGGCTTCCTACACTGGCTGTGCATAGCTGCCACCGGCAGCAACACAACACAGCCTAGGGAGTCCAACCATGCAAAGACGGGAGTTGCTGCGCCGCAGTGCAGCCTTTTTCAGTGTCATTACCGCCGGCAGCATCCTGTCAGCCTGCGGTGGCGATGACGACACGCCTGCCGCACCCGCTCCCGACACGCGCCCGCCTGCTGGCACCTACCGTTTCGATCTGGGTGTCGCCAGCGGTGATCCCAAGGCTGACAACGTGGTGTTCTGGACCCGCGTGCAACAGGCCGATGCCGGCACGGGCGATATCGAATTGACCCTGCAGGTCTCCACGACCGAGGATTTCTCCGAGCTGGTGGTGGAACAGCCGCTGACTGCCACGGCCCTGTACGACCACACGGTGCGCGCCAAGGTGGTGCAGCTGCAGCCGGGTACGCGCTATTTCTACCGCTTTGTCGCCGGCCGCGACCACAGCGTCATCGGCAACAGCAAGACCGCTCCAGCGGCCGATGCCACCCCGCAGCAACTGCGCTTTGCCTGGTTTACCTGCCAGGACTGGTCGGTCAACCACTGGGGCGCCATGGAGCTGCTGGCCGCCGAGCAGGAGCTGGACTTCACCGTGCACGTGGGCGACTACATCTACGAAACCGTGGGTGCCCAGTTCCAGACCGGCCAGGTCGAGCCGGCCCACCAGCCGATCACCCTGCCGGACGGCATGCCACTGGCCGATGGTTCCACCGCCGCCCTGACGCTGGCCGATTACCGCACGCTCTACCGCACCTACCGCAGCGATGCGCGTCTGCAGGAAGTGCACCGCAAGTTCCCCTTCATCGCCGTCTGGGACGACCACGAGTTCAGCGACGACTGCTGGCAGGATCACCAGACCTACAACAACGCCAACCAGCAGCAGACCGATCGCCGCCGTGCCGCCAGCCAGGCCTGGTTCGAATACATGCCGGTGGACATGGGCGACGTCTCCTTCGACCTGAACAAGGCCGGCCACGAAAACATCCGCATCTACCGCGATTTCCAGTTCGGCCAGCTGATGCACCTGGTCATGACCGACCAGCGCCTGTACCGCGACGACCATGCGATTCCGGAAGCGCTACTGCCGCTGTCGCAGGGTGCCCCGCTGGATGCCGCCCTGCAGATGGACACCTCGGTCGGCACGCGCTACTTCACGCCGCTGCCGTTGCTGCTGCAGGCACAGCAGGTGGATCTGCTGACGCAGCAGCCGCGCGCCACTGCGCCCTCCATCCTCGGCAAGACGCAGACGCAATGGTGGAAGGATACCATGCGCAACAGCCGCTCGACCTGGAAATTCTGGGGCAACGAACTGTCGCTGTCACGCATGTGGGCCGACCTGCGCCAGCATCCGCTAGTCACCGATCCGGCGCTGCAGCAGGTGTTTGCCATCAACGCCGACTGCTGGGATGGCTACCCGGTACACAAGCAGGAGCTGATGCAGTTCCTGACCCAGAACAATATCCGCAACGTGGTCGCCATCACCGGCGACCTGCACGCCTTCCAGTGCGGCATCGTGCGCGACCAGATCGGCTTTGACCCGCGCCAGCCGGCCGCCCCGGTCAACCCGCCGGCTGGCAAAGCCGCGATGGTCGATTTTGTCGTTGCCGGCATCAGCAGCAACTCCTTCTTCAGCTACCTGCGAAGCGCCGCCAGGGCCATGCCGGCGCTGCAGGCACTGGTGGCCGACCAGCCCACTTTCGAGACCTTCCTCTGGCGCGGCCTGCCCGCCGGCGTGCATCCGGCCTTCCCGCAAGGCGTTCCGGCCAACAACCCGGACATGCTGTATGGCGATCACCACGCGCAAGGCTATGCCACCGCCACCGTGACGGCCAGCCAGCTGGAAGTGCAGTTCCACAAGGTCAAGCCGCTGGATGAGGGCCAGGCTCCCGCTACCCCGCTGCTGCAGACCACCCGCATCACCCTCCCCGCCGGCAGTACCAGCCCGACCATCGGCTGACCGGTATATTTCACCTCACTGGAGACATTTCCCATGCGCAAGCGCTCCCTGCCCTACGCCCTGCCCGCGATCCTGTCGCTGGCTGGCGCCACCCTGCTCACCGCCTGTGGCGGCGATGACGACAACACGAAGCCGTCCGAACCGGCGGTCGTTGCCAAGCCGCTGGAGCTGACCATCGCCCACGTGGACGACAGCCACTCCAACCTGGATAGCATGAACCGCACTTTCGCGCTCGCTGGCCAGGACGTGAGCGTCGATGCCGGCGGCTTCCCGCGCGTCACCGCCATGATCCAGGCCATCCGCGCGAACAATGACAACGTGCTGGCGCTGCATGCCGGCGACGCCATCACCGGCACGCTCTACTTCAACCGCGCTGGCCAGCCGGGCGAAGCCGATGCCGCACTGATGAACACCGTCTGCTTTGACGCCTTCGCGCTGGGCAACCACGAATTCGACAAGGGCGACAGCGGCCTGAAGCAGTTCATCGACTTCCTGCACAAGGACCCGGCCCAGTGCAAGACGCCGGTGCTGTCGGCCAACGTGCAGTTCGGTGCCAATTCCGCGCTGAACCCGCAGAAGGCCCCCGGCTACGTGCAGCCGCACATCGTGGTCGAGCGTGACGGCCAGAAGATCGGTATCGTCGGCCTGACCGTGGCCGGCAAGACCAAGGAATCCTCCAGCCCCGATCCGGACACCACCTTCGAGAAGGAAGCGACTGCGGCCCAGCGCAGCATCGACCAGCTGAAGGCGGATGGCGTCAACAAGATCATCGTCATGTCGCACATCGGCTATGAAGCCGACAAGGCGCTGGCAGCCCAGCTGCGCGGCGTGGACGTGATCGTCGGCGGCGACTCGCACACCCTGCTCGGCCCGGACAGCCTGGAAACCTACAAGGCCGGCAGCCCGTCTGGCGACTACCCGACGCGCCTGCAGAATGCCGATGGCGACAATGTCTGCCTGGTGCACGCCAACGAATATGCCAAGGTGGTCGGCGAACTGAAGGTGAACTTTGACGCCGAAGGCAAGGTCACCGACTGTGCCGGTACGCCGCACGTGCTGATCGGTGACGACTACATCGTCAACAAGGCCGCTCCGGATGCCGCCACGCTGAAGGCGATCCAGGATGACGTGAAGGCCAGCGGTTTCCTGAGCGTGGTGCAGCCGGACGCCAAGGCGCTGGCCGTGCTGGAACCGTTCAAGAAGCTGGTGGAAGTCTTCAAGGCCAAGATCGTGGCCACGGCACCGCAGGAAATCTGCAGCCGCCGTGTTCCGGGTGGTGCAGGCAGCACCGACTACGGCCGCTCCAGCGCCGAGTGCAATGCCATCGGTGACGTCAGCCTGCGCGGCGGCGATATCCAGCAGCTGGTCGCCCAGGCCTATCTGGACGTGGCCAACCAGGATTACGGCGGTGCCGACTTCACGCTGCAAAGCGGTGGTGGCGTGCGTGTTCCGCTCAAGGGTGAAGTCACCGCAGCCAACGTGATCGAAGTGCTGCCTTTTGGCAACATGCTGTGGCGCCTGGACATCACCGGTGCCGAAGCCAAGTCCATGATCGAGGACGGCCTGGACGCCACCTTCAAGCAGGGCGGCTCTACCGGTCCCTACCCCTACTCGGCCGGCCTGCGTTTCAACGTCGATGCCAGCCAGGCCAAGGGCAACCGCGCCAGCAACCTGCAGGCGTTCGACAAGGCCAGCAACAGCTGGAAAGCCCTCGACATGAACAAGACCTACCGCCTGTTCGTGCTGAGCTTCAACGCCACGGGCGGTGACGGCTACACCACGCTGGCGAATATCCCGGCCGAGCGCCGCATGGACATTGGCGTGCTGGACGCCGACGTGCTGCAGACCTGGATCGACCGCATCAGCGACAAGGATGCCAGCGGTCGTGCCATCATCCGCAAGCTGCCGGTGGACCAGTACAGCACACAGTTCTTTGCTGCCCCGTAAGGCGCAGGGCTGACCGGATCCACCCGGCAGCCCACGGCTGAACGACACAGGGCTGCCTCGCAAGAGGCAGCCCTGTCTTTTTGCCGATGCTGTTGTTGCTGACCTAGCGGCGCACCAGCTGGCGCAGCTTGAAGCCCGACACGGCCAGCGCCCCAAAATAGATCACCACGGCGCCCAGCATGATGCCGGCAAACTGCAGCAGCCGCATCAGCTTGCTGGAAACATCGACCCAGTCCAGGCCATCGGCCCAGAGCAGGAAGGCCGACAGCAGCAGCGTGGCGGCAAACACGCGCAGCAGCAGCAGCGCCCAGCCCTTTTCCGGGCGGTAGCTGCCACGGCGCAGCAGGCCAGCCAGCAGCAGGCCGGCGTTGACCATCGCCGCCAGCGCGATCGACAGCGACAGGCCACCCACCGCCAGCAGCGGCACGAACACCAGGTTCATCAGCTGCGTGGCAATCAGCACGCCAATCGCGATCTTCACCGGCGTCTTGATATCCTGGCGCGCATAGTAGGCCGGCGCCAGCACCTTGATCGCCACCAGGCCGACCAGACCGGCACCGTAGCCCATCAGCGCCAGCGTGGTCTGCTGCACGTCGGTCGAGGTAAAGGCGCCATAGTTGTACAGCACGCTCACCAGCGGCTGCGAGAAGCACAGCAGCGCCGCGGCACACGGCACCGACAGCAGCACCACCAGGCGCAGGCCCCAGTCCAGCATCGCCGAATAGGCCTGCGGATCATCAGCCGCCTTGGCGCGCGCCAGCTGCGGCATCAGCACCACGCCCAGCGCCACGCCCAGCATCGCCGTCGGAAACTCCATCAGGCGATCGGCATAGCTCAGCCAGCTCACGCTGCCGGGTGCCAGGTGCGAGGCAATCTGCGTGTTGATCAGCAGCGAGATCTGCGCCACGCTCACGCCCAGGATCGCCGGCAGCATCAGCTTGCCGATGCGGCGCGTGTGCGGATCGGCCAGTGCCTCGCGCATGGCGCGCCAGGTCAGGCCAATGCGCGGGAACATGCCCAGACGCCCCATGGCGATCAGCTGGGTACCCAGTTGCAGCACACCACCTACCATCACGCCGACGCACAGCGCGTAGACCGGCTGGATGCCCATGCTGGCAAACCACGGGCCGCCGAACCAGGCCGCCAGGATCATCGCGATATTCAGCAGCACCGGCGTGGCGGCTGGCACTGCATAGCGCTTCCAGGTGTTGAGCACGCCTGCTGCCAGCGCCACCATCGACATGAAGCCGATATAGGGGAAGATCCAGCGCGTCATGGTGACGGCGGCATCAAAACCCTGCGGATCCTGCTGCAGGCCGCTGGCCAGCAGCCAGACCAGGAGCGGCGCGGCAATCACGCCCAGCGCACAGAAGAACAGCAGCACCCAGAACAGCACCGTGGCCACGCGGTCAATCGTCTGGCGCGTCGCTTCGTCGCCCTCCTGCTCGCGCGCGGCCGCCAGCACCGGCACAAAGGCCTGGCTGAACGCGCCTTCGGCAAACAGGCGGCGGAACATGTTGGGAATGCGGAACGCCACGTTGAAGGCGTCGGTAAAGGCGCTGGCACCAAAGGCCGAGGCAATCAACAGCTCGCGGATCAGCCCGGTGATGCGCGACGCCAGCGTCAGCAGGGAAACAATGGAAGCAGATTTGAACAGGCTCACGGTGGATATCCGGTAGTGTGCACGGCAGTTTCGCGCAGAGGTGCCAGTGTAGCCGTTGCGCATGTCGGCCACACGGCACGCCATCATTTGATGACAAATTGACCAGCACTGGCTATAATTGCGGGTTCCGCTGACATCATCCCTCAACACAAGGAATCACATCATGGCTTCTACCAAGAAGAAAAAGAACCCCCGCCTGGCGTCTGGCCGCAAGCGCGCACGCCAGAACGTCAAGCTGAACGCAGCCAACACCTCGCTGCGTTCCAAGTACCGTACCGCTATCAAGAACGTCGAGAAAGCCGTGCTGGCTGGTGACGTCGAGAAGGCCAAGGACCTGTTCGGCAAGATGCAGTCCGTGGTCGACATCATTGCCGACAAGGGCATCTTCCACAAGAACAAGGCTGCCCGCGACAAGAGCCGCCTGTCTGCCAAGGTCAAGGCCCTGGCTACCGCCGCCTGATTTTTTCAGGCAACGCCCGGTGCGGTCCGTCCGCACTGCCGTTTGTCCGGGTGCGCTGTCAGCAGGAATAACAAAACCGCCTTCATGATGAAGGCGGTTTTTTCATGGGCGCTTGCCAGCGCCTGGCGGGCACTTCAGGGACGCGCGTCCGGCATCAGGCAGGCTTCCACCACCTGCAGGTCATTGTCCCTGGCAAAGTTCATCACGAAACTCCAGGCCATCGGCTCGTATTCCTCGAGCTCGCGGTTCACGATCACGCACTTGGTACCGCCAACGATGTTCGGCGTGCACCAGGGCGAATAGCTGAGGTGGGCACCAGGATGGCTGGCGCCACCAGGGCGGAAGTGGCTCATGACGCCGGCCAGCCGTTCGGCCCAGTCGCTCGGGCGAAACTTCTTGCCTTGGTTGGTCAGGCCCATGATGAATACTTCTTTGCTGGAGGGAGTGATGGTCATGAATCCGCTGGTCTGAAGGGGCTCGTGGCCCGGTGCGGCGTCGGGCCCGCCGCTGGCACTGCGCACCGATTCTACTACCTGTGCATTGACCGGGCACGCTGGCACACGATCTCGCATGTGTTCTACAATGATTCCCTGACTTGCGCCACGGCGCATATTCCTGTTTCCGCTTGCCCAGGGCCTGTCGCCATGGGCGGCTTTCCTGTTTTCGGAGCACTGCATGACCACCGTTGCCGCCTCTCCCCATGTCATGAACACTTACGGACGACTGCCGGTCGCCCTGTCCCATGGCAAGGGCTCCCGCGTCTGGGACGTCAACGGCAAATCCTACTTGGACGGTCTGGGCGGCATTGCCGTCAACACCCTGGGCCATGCGCATCCCGAGTTCGTCGCTGCCATGCAGGACCAGCTCGGCAAGATGATCCACTGCTCCAACTACTTCCACATCCCGGGCCAGGAAGCACTGGCAGCCAAGCTGGTCGAGATCAGCGGCCTGAGCAACGCCTTCTTTTGCAACTCCGGCCTGGAAGCCAACGAGGCCGCGATCAAGCTGGCGCGCAAGTTCGGGCATGACAAGGGCATCGAGAACGCACAGATCGTGGTGTTCGAAAACGCCTTCCACGGCCGCAGCATCGCCACCCTGAGCGCCACCGGCAACCCCAAGATCCAGGCCGGCTTCGGCCCGCTGGTACCCGGTTTCATCCGCGTGCCGCGCAACGACATCGAGGCACTGAAGCGCGCTACCGAAGGCAATGCCAACGTGGTCGCCATCCTGCTGGAACCAATCCAGGGTGAAGGCGGCATCCACGAGATGACGGTCGATTTCATGCGCCAGCTGCGCCAGCTGTGCGACGAACGCGACTGGCTGCTGATGCTGGACGAGATCCAGTGCGGCTTTGGCCGTACCGGCAAGTGGTTTGCCTACCAGTGGGCCGATATCCTGCCCGACTGCATGAGCCTGGCCAAGGGCCTGGGTTCCGGCATGCCGATCGGCGCGCTGGTGGCCGGTCCGCGTGCCGCCAACGTGATGCAGCCCGGCAACCACGGCTCCACCTTTGGCGGCAACCCGCTGGCCATGCGTGCCGGTCTCGAGACGATCCGCATCATGGAGCAGGAACAGCTGCTGGAAAATGCGGCCCGCATGGGCGACTACCTGCGCACCAGCCTGGAGCAGGCGTTTACCAATGATGCCGGCGTCAAGGAAGTCCGCGGCCACGGCCTGATGCTGGGCATCGAGCTGGATCGTCCCTGCGGCGCCCTGCTCAACACCGGCCTGGAGCGCGGCCTGCTGTTCAGCGTCACGGCCGACAGCGTGATCCGCCTGGTGCCGCCGCTCAACCTGACGCAGGCCGATGCCGACGAGATCATCGCCATCCTGGTGCCCATGGTGCGCGAATTCCTGGCCGCCTGAGCCCTGCCCGCCGTCCACCCCTGTTTGTTAGCCGAAAGCCCTTCGCATGACCATCCGCCATTACCTGCAGTTCACCGACCTGAGTGCCGACGAATACGCCTACCTGTTCCGCCGCGCGGCACAGATCAAGGCCAAGTTCAAGCGCTATGAGAAGCACCAGACCCTGGCTGACCGCACCCTGGCCATGATTTTCGAGAAAGCCAGCACGCGTACCCGCGTCAGCTTCGAGGCCGGCATGTACCAGCTGGGTGGCACGGTGGTCAACCTGACCGCCCAGGGGAGCCAGCTCGGCCGCTCCGAGCCGATCGAGGACACGGCGCGCGTGATCAGCCGCATGGTCGACCTGGTGATGATCCGCACCTTCGAGCAGGAGCGCATCGAGCGCTTTGCCGAATTTTCGCGCGTGCCGGTGATCAACGGCCTGACCAACGAATACCATCCGTGCCAGATCGTGGCCGACATCTTCACCTACATCGAGCACCGCGGCGCCATCCAGGGCAAGACCGTGGCCTGGGTCGGTGACGGCAACAACATGGCCAACACCTGGCTGCAGGCGGCCAAGCTGCTCGGCTTTACCGTGCACGTCAGCACGCCCAGCGGCTACGACATCGACAGCACGATCCCGGGCGTGGAACTGGGCGATCACGTCAAGTTCTTCAAGACCCCGCACGAAGCCTGCGCCGGCGCCGATCTGGTCACCACCGACGTCTGGACCAGCATGGGCTGGGAAGCCGAAGACGCGGCGCGCCAGGAAGCCTTTGCCGACTGGTGCGTGGACAGCGAAATGATGGCCTGCGCCAGGCCCGACGCCCTGTTCATGCACTGCCTGCCGGCGCATCGTGGCGAGGAAGTCAGCGCCGACGTGATCGATGGCAGCCAGTCAGTGGTCTGGGACGAAGCGGAAAACCGCATGCACGGCCAGAAGGCGCTGATGGAGTTCCTGATGCTGGGCCAGCTGGACGATTGAACCCAGCCTGGCAGCAGCCCTGCACTGCCAACGGACCAAGATCAGAAAGGCGGGCCTGGAGCCCGCCTTGTCACATCAGCGTGCGGCGCGCGGCAGCACGCGGAAAGCGTGCCACTGGCCGTTGTTGAGCATGTCGCCGCTCATGTCACCGGGGCGCGCGTCCTTGCTCCAGTAGTACAGCGGCTTGCCGACCAGCGCCCATTGCTTGCGGCCATCATCACGCTGGAATACGGAGAAATCGCCACGGTTCACCGCCTTGGCATCGGCCAGCAACGGCGGCCAGTTCTGCGCACACTGGGCGTTGCAGTTGGACTTGTTGACGCCGTCCTGGTCAAAGGTATAAAGCGTCATGCGGTTGGCGGTACCGACCATCACGCCACCGACGTTGATGGCGGGTGGCATCTCGCTGCTGCTGGGGGCCTGGTCCTGGGTGCTGGCACAGCCTGCCAGCAGAGCAGCTGCCAGTCCGGCAGCCAGGGTCAGGGATCGGGTAGACGTTCGGGTCGGCATCATGTCTCGCTCCTTGTGCTCAGGGTGATGCGGCCATCATACCCTTCACACCACGCACTGCCCATAGAGCCAGGGCACATCGATCAGGCGCTCACCCAGCAGTCGCATGCCGGTATCGCGGCCCCAGCGCATCCAGCCGCTGCTGTGGAAAATGCCGCCATTGCGGATCGAGCGTTGCTGCACGCGTGCCACGCGCTGCCAGCGCTGTTGCGCGTACTGCTGCAGGGCCTGCGGCTGCAGTCCCCGCGCCTGCAGACACTGTGCCAACACGGCCGCATCCTCGATCGCCATGCCGGCGCCCTGCGCCAGGAAAGGCCGCATCGGATGCGCTGCATCGCCCAGCAGAGCCACCTGCCCCTGCGCCATCTCCCGTGCACTGCGTACCGGCGGACGATCGCACAGCGGCCACAGCCGCCAGTCGTCAATCGCGTCGGCCAGGCCACGCACCGGCAAGGCGGTATGCCGCAAGGCGGTGCGCAGGTGGCCGGCATTGGCCGCATGGTCCCAGCCCTGCAAATCGTCCGGGCGCGGCCCCTTGATCATGATCACCAGATTGAGGTGGCTGCCGCCGCGTACCGGGTACTGCACCGCATGCAGATCCGGGCCAAGCCAGGCCGTGACCTGGCGCGTACGGAAACAGGCCGGCAAGCTGGTCTGCGGTACCAGCGCCCGGTAGGCCAGGATGCCGCTGTAACGCGGTTCAGCTTCGCCTGGCAGCAGCTGCTTGCGCACCCGGCTCCACAGGCCATCGGCACCGATCAGCATCGGCACTTGCCATTGTTCACGCACGGCATCGGAGCCAGTCGCGGCCAGCTCGACATCCAGGGTGCCATCGGACCGGGTCTGGAAGCGTTCCATCCGCCGCTGCAGCTGTGGCTGCACCCCGTATTGGCGCATCACCTCTTGCAGCAGCACGCGGTGCAGGTCGGCACGATGTACCGTGGCATAGGGCGCGCCATAGCGCAGGCTGAAATGGGAATCGAAGGGCAGCATGCCGAGCAGGCGGCCGTTGAGCGCATCGCGCACACGCAGCATTTGCGGGAAAGATGCAATCTCCTGCAGCGCATCGCCCAGGCCCCAGCTCTTGAGCACGCGCACCACGTTCGGCCCGAGCTGGATGCCAGCACCGACCTCGGCCCAGGCATCGGCCTGCTCAATCACGCGGGAAGGAATTTGCTGGCGCGCCAGCGCCAGTGCGGCAGCGAGCCCGCCAATGCCGCCGCCTGCTATCAGCAAAGGTGTATCCATGGCCTGATTGTGAACCGAAACTGTCCCGCTTAGCACACATCTGCGGGTATCGATGTGCAATATGCACTCGCATTGCGCTTTGGTTTCACGGTTCTGTCTCGCCAAGTTCATGAAAAAACGGGACAATCAGGGATTTTCCGAATTTCCCTGATGGCAAGGTTCGCCCTTGCCGGTCCTGCATGACCCTACCCCTCCGAGCTCCCGAGCTGCTGCTACCCGCTGGCAGTCTCGACAAGATGCGTGCTGCCTACGATTACGGCGCGGATGCCGTCTACGCCGGCCAGCCGCGCTACAGCCTGCGCGCGCGCAACAACGAATTCCGGCTGGAGCAGCTGCAGCAAGGCATTGCCGAAGCCCACGCGCGCGGCAAGAAGCTGTTCGTTACCAGCAACCTGCTGCCGCACAACGACAAGGTGCGCACCTACATGCGCGACATCGAACCAGTCATCGCGCTGCAACCCGACGCCCTGATCATGGCCGACCCCGGCCTGATCATGATGGTGCGCGAAAAATGGCCCGAGATGCCGATCCACCTGTCGGTGCAGGCCAACACCGTCAACTACGCCGCCGTCAAGTTCTGGCAGCGCATGGGCGTGGCGCGCATCATCCTGTCGCGCGAACTCAGCCTGGATGAAATCGAGCGTATCCGCGAGGAATGCCCGGACATGGAGCTGGAAGTCTTCGTGCACGGCGCGCTGTGCATTGCCTACAGCGGCCGCTGCCTGCTCAGCGGCTACTTCAACCGGCGCGATCCCAACCAGGGCACCTGCACCAACGCCTGCCGTTGGAACTACGCCACGCACGATGCCGATATCGACAGCAACACCGGCGATGCCATCGGTACCAGGATGGACCAGGATTTCAGCTTCGAAGCCGAGCGCGAGCAGGCCGAGAAGTCCTTTGCCGCCACCAGCCGCGAACCGTCCGCCACCGGCGATGGCCAGCGTCATCCGCTGGCCGACAAGGTCTACCTGATCGAGGAAGTGGGTCGCCCCGGCGCGCTGATGCCGATCATGGAAGACGAGCACGGCACCTACATCATGAACAGCAAGGATTTGCGTGCCGTCGAGTACGTCGAACGCCTGACGCAGATCGGTGTCGACTCGCTCAAGATCGAGGGTCGTACCAAGTCGCTCTACTATGTCAGCCGCACCGCCCAGATCTACCGCCGGGCGATCGATGATGCCGTGGCTGGCCGTCCGTTCAACCCGGAACTGATCACCGAGCTGGAAGGCCTGAGCAATCGTGGCTACACCGCCGGCTTCCTTGAGCGCCGTCCGGCCAACGACTACCAGAACTACGAAACCGGCAGCTCGCAGACCCAGCGCAGCCAGTTTGTCGGCGAAGTCAGCAAGACCGAAAGCCGCGATGGCTGGCTACAGGTCGAGGTCAAGAACCGCTTTGCGGTGGGTGACCGACTCGAGGTCATTCACCCGGCAGGGAACCAGATCGTCAGACTGGAATCCATGCAGAATGCCGACGGCCTGGATATCCAGGTCGCCAATGGCAGCCCGCTCAAGGTCTGGCTGCCGCTGGAACCCCGCTACCAGGGTGCGCTGCTGGCGCGCCTGACCCAGTAATCACTGGTTACAATTCATACTTGCCCGCAAGGTCTCTAGCCATAGCCCCGATGATTACCATGACCCCACGTTTGATCCCGACTGCCCTGCTGGCCCTGGCTGTCACCCTGACAGGCTGTGCCGTCCCTGGCGTACAACTCAAGACTTCCGGCAAGCAGGTCACACAGCCCCACGATGCGGCTACCTTCGATATCAACCAGCATGTCGAGATCTTCCCGATCACCCCGGCCCTGCTGGCCACACAGTATCGGCCGGAAGTGCTGCCGCGCGCCAATCCGGGTCTGGCCTCCAGCCTGCAAGCCTATGACTACCGCGTCGGTCCCGGTGATGTGCTGAACATCGTGGTCTGGGGCCACCCGGAGATCAACCGTGCCGTCGGCCAGGCTCCCATGACCAATGCCACCTCCCTGATGGGTGGCCTGGACGGCCAGCAGCAGAACACTTCCAGCGGCACCGTGGTCGATGCGCAAGGCTACATCTTCTACCCGTACGCTGGCCGCGTGCGCGTGTCAGGCAAGTCGGCCTCGCAGATCCGCGCCCAGCTGACCGGCCTGCTAGGCCGTTACCTGCGCTACCCGCAGGTCGATGTCACGATTGCCGCCTACCAGCACAAGAAAGTGCAAGTGACCGGCGCCGTCGAGCGCCCGTCCCAGCTCGCCATCACCAACGTGCCGATGACGGTGCTGAACGCCGTCAACCTGGCCGGTGGCCTGGCTGACAACGCCGATCCGACACGTGCCACGCTGACGCGCAACGGTCATACGCGCACGATTTCACTGTACGACATCATGCAGCACGGCGACATGAGCCAGAACGTGCTGCTCGGCCCGAACGACGTGCTGTTCATTCCCACCAACGAAAAGCGCCGCATCCACGTGATGGGTGAAGTGATCGAGCAGAAGACGCTGGCCGTGCCTCCGAGCGGCCTGTCGCTGACCGCCGCCCTCGGTGAGGCCAAGGGCATCAGCCAGACCCTGGCCGATGCGCGCGGCGTGTTCGTGATCCGTCCGCGTGATCCTGCCGCTACCCACAAGATTGCCGACATCTACCAGCTCAACCTGAAGGACGCCTCGGCCTTTGCCATGGGCACCCGCTTCCAGCTGCAGCCGGAAGACATCGTGTTCGTGACGCTGGCACCGGTCGGCCGCTGGAACCGTGTCGTGAGCCAGGTGATCCCATCCCTGACCACCTTCGGCCTGCTGGCCAACGCCTTCAACCTGGGAGACTAAGCCCCATGTTCAACAAGATCCTGGTGGTCTGCGTCGGCAATATCTGCCGCTCCCCGCTGGCCGAGGCCAAGCTGCGCCAGCTGGCACCGGCCTCGGTCGAAGTCGCCTCTGCCGGCATCCAGGCCATGGTGGACCACCCTGCCGACCCGCAATCGCAAGTCGAAGCCGTGCAGGACGGTCTGGACCTGTCGTCGCATCGCGCGCGCCAACTCACCGATGCCATGTGCCAGTCCTATGACCTGATCCTGGTGATGGAGCAGCGCCATGTCGACAGCGTCTGCCAGATCAGCCCGAGTGCCCGTGGCAAGGTGATGCTGCTGGGCCGCTGGAACAACCAGCAGGAAGTGGCCGACCCGTATCGCAAGGACGCCAGCCACTTTGCTTCCGCCTATCAACTGATTTCTGCCTTTTCCGAGCAATGGAAAAGCAAGATGAACTGGTAAATCCATGTCCAATAGCCAAAACGCAAGCTCCGCTTCCCGCAACCGTCCGCAGCAGAACGACGACGAAATCGACCTGGGTCGCCTGTTCAACGTCCTGCTGCTCAACAAGACCTGGATCGGCCTGAGCCTGCTGGCCGGCCTGCTGGCCGGTGCCCTGTACGCCCTCAGCGCCACCCCGGTCTACCAGTCCAACGCCCTGCTGCAGATCGAGCCCAAGAACAAGAACCAGATCCTTGGCGAACTGAGCGCCCTCACCGGCAACGAATCCGGCGACGCCGCTACCGAGATCCAGATCATCCGTTCGCGCATGGTGCTGGGTACTACCGTGGACGAACTGAACCTGACGGCCAGGCCCGAGTACGTTCGCCCGCCGTTCTACACCAAGTACTTTGGCGAGAAGCGCAAGGTGGCACCGGAACTGGTCATCACCAGCATGGTCGTGCCGGACAGCCTGCGCGGCGAAACCTTTACCCTGAGCTACCAGGGCGGCAACAAGTTCGAGGTCACCATGCCTGATGGTGAAACCCATGCCGCTACTACCGGCACTGCCTTTACCGCCGCCGATGGCGTGTCCATCCACGTCAGCAAGTTTGCCGGCCTGCCCGGCGACGAATTCGAGGTCACACCGGTTTCCCGCCAGTCTGCCATCACGCGCCTGTCGCGCTCCCTGGGCGTACAGGAGAACGGCAAGAAGACCAACATCATGGGCATGAGCCTGGATGACGAGGATCCGGCACGTGCGCAGAATACGCTGAACACCATCATCGACCACTACGTCAGCCAGAACCAGGAATACGATGCCCAGGTGGCCGGCGCCAGCCTGAAATTTGTCGAACAGCAGCTGCCGGAAATCAAGCAGAAACTGGAAGAGGCTGAAAATGCCCTCAACGCCTACCGCAACCGCAACGCTACCGTCGATATCGCCATCGAATCGCAAGGCGTGGTGCAGAGCCTGAACCAGATCGACATGCAGCTGACCGATCTCAAGATCAAGGAAAGCGAGGTTTCCCAGCTCTACACACCGGATCACCCGGTCTACAAGGCCATCGCCGAGAAGAAGCAGGTGCTGGAAAATGCCCGCAAGCAGCTGCTAGGCAAGATCAGCAACCTGCCCAAGACACAGCAGGATGTGATCCGTCTGAACCGCGACGTCCAGATCCAGCAGGCGATCTACCAGCAACTGCTGACCAAGCAGCAGGAACTGAACATCACCCAGGCCAGCACAATCGGCAATATCCGCGTGATCGATCGCGCCCTGACCATGGAAGAGCCGATCAAACCGAAAAAACCATTGATCGTGCTGGCCAGCACGCTGGGTGCCGGCCTGCTGAGCGCCCTGTATTTCATCCTGCGATCGCTGTTCCGCCGCGGCATCGAGGAAGCCCATGAGCTGGAAGATATCGGCATGCCGGTATTGTCTTCTGTACCCTTGTCGTCTACGCAACGCAAGCGCGACCTGGTCCTGAAGCACCTGAAGCGTCGCGACAAGAACGTGCGCTCCAACTTCCTGCTGGCCGCCAACCAGCCTGACGACATTGCGGTGGAAGCGCTGCGCTCGCTGCGTACCGCGCTGTACTTCAACCTGATGGAGGCACGCAACAACGTGCTGATGATCACGGGTGCCACCCCGGCGGTCGGCAAGACCTTCGTCAGTGCCAACCTGGCCACCGTGATGGCCCAGGGCGGCAAGAAGGTACTGCTGATCGACGCCGACCTGCGCAAGGGCTACGTGCATGAACTGCTGAACGTGGAATTGGGACAGGGCCTGGCCGAATACCTGGCCAACCCCGGCTCCAGCGCCCAGATCAAGACGACCTCCGTAGCCGGCCTGGATTTCATGTCGCACGGCACCAGCAACAAGGCCAACCCGGCCGAACTGCTGTCCAGCCCGCGTCTGGCGGAACTGCTAGAGCAGGCTTCCAGCCAGTACGATTTTGTCATCGTCGACTCGCCGCCGGTGCTGGCCGTGACCGACGCCAACATCATCGGCCAGCTGGCAGGTACCACGCTGATGGTCACGCGCTTCGAGCAGACCACCGTGAAGGATATCGAGGCCAGCCTGGATCGCCTGCGCAACAACCAGATCCAGGTGGCTGGCGCGGTGCTCAACGGCATCGAACGCTCCGCCTCCAACTACCACGCCTACGAGGCCTACGCCAGCTACGGCAAGACGAACTGAGCTGTGCTCCGGATCGCCCGCTGACACGGCGGGCGATCCGGCAGCATCCAGTACCTGCCCAGGCACGCATCGCATGAACCAGACCCCGCCGCCATCAAAGACCCGCTTCTGGATCGGCAACGCCCTGCTTGCCATGGCCTTGCTGATGCTGTTCAACATGAACCCGCTGGCCGAACGCTTTGGCATGCTGGCCTTTGTCGTCTGGGCGGCGCTGGCCGCTGGTGGCGTCTACCTGGTGATGAAGGACAAGCACGAAGAACCGCCGCTCTGAAGTCCCTGCAGCTAGTCGTTGACAGACCGATAGCCTCCTCGCCCCGGCCAGGAGGCTTTTTCATGCCCATCTCCCCCTCTCCAGCCAGGCAATAGACCAGAAAAAACCCCGTTACCACAAGGCAACGGGGTTGATCGCATCAGGGCGACTCCTGCGAGCCGCCCACTGGCAGGGCTTAGACGCTCTTGGCCACTTCTGCGTATTCCTCGATCTGGTCGAAGTTCATGTAGCGGTAGACGCTGGCCTTGTCGGCGTCGATGACGCCCATTTCGGCCTGGTATTCCGCCACGGTCGGGATGCGGCCCAGCTTGGAGCAGATCGCTGCCAGCTCGGCGCTACCCAGGTACACATTGGTGTTCTTGCCCAGACGGTTCGGGAAGTTGCGGGTAGAGGTGGACATCACGGTCGCGCCTTCACGCACCTGTGCCTGGTTACCCATGCACAGCGAGCAGCCCGGCATTTCGGTACGCGCACCGGCGGTCCCGAAGGCAGCGTAATGGCCTTCCTTCATCAGCTCGTTCTGGTCCATCTTGGTCGGCGGAGCCACCCACAGCTTGACCGGGATATCGCGCTTGCCGCCCAGCAGCTTGGCTGCGGCACGGAAGTGGCCGATGTTGGTCATGCAGGAGCCGATGAAGGCTTCATCGATCGGGGTACCGGCCACTTCGGACATGAACTTGGCGTCATCCGGGTCGTTCGGGCAGCAGACGATCGGCTCCTTGATGTCGGCCAGATCGATCTCGATTACGGCGGCGTACTCGGCGTCAGCATCAGCTTCCAGCAGCTGCGGGTTGGCCAGCCACTGCTCGACCTTCTCGATGCGGCGCTGCAGCGTCTTCGCGTCCTGGTAGCCATCGGCGATCATGTTCTTCATCAGCACGATGTTGGACTGCAGGTACTCGATGACCGGTTCCTTGTTCAGCTTGATCGTGCAGCCGGCAGCGGAACGCTCGGCGGAAGCGTCGGACAGCTCGAACGCCTGCTCGACCTTCAGATCCGGCAGACCTTCGATTTCCAGCACGCGGCCGGAGAAGATGTTCTTCTTGCCGGCTTTTTCAACGGTCAGCAGGCCGGCCTTGATGGCGTACAGCGGGATGGCATGCACTAGGTCACGCAGGGTCACGCCGGGCTGCATCTCGCCCTTGAAACGCACCAGCACGGATTCGGGCATGTCCAGCGGCATCACGCCGGTGGCCGCACCGAAGGCCACCAGGCCGGAACCGGCCGGGAAGCTGATGCCGATCGGGAAACGCGTGTGGCTGTCGCCGCCGGTACCAACGGTGTCAGGCAGCAGCAGGCGGTTCAGCCAGCTGTGGATCACGCCGTCGCCCGGACGCAGGGCTACGCCACCACGGCTGCTGATGAACTCGGGCAGTTCGCGGTGCATCTTGGCGTCGACCGGCTTCGGATAGGCTGCGGTGTGGCAGAAGGACTGCATCACCATGTCGGCACTGAAGCCCAGGCAGGCCAGGTCCTTCAGTTCGTCACGCGTCATCGGGCCGGTGGTGTCCTGGCTGCCGACGGTGGTCATGCGCGGCTCGCAGTAGGTGCCCGGGCGGATGCCCTGGCCTTCCGGCAGACCGCAGGCGCGGCCGACCATCTTCTGTGCCAGCGTGAAGCCCTTGCCGGTATCGACCGGAGCCTTGGGCAGGCGGAAGGCGGTGGAAGCGGGCAGGCCCAGTTCTTCACGTGCCTTGGCGGTCAGGCTGCGGCCGATGATCAGGTTGATACGGCCACCGGCCTGCACTTCATCCAGCAGCACATCGCTCTTCAGCGCGAAGTCGGCGACCTGCTGGCCGTCTTTCTCGATCTTGCCCTCGTAAGGGTAGATGTCGAGCACGTCGCCCATCTCGAATTTCGACACGTCAACTTCGATCGGCAGGGAACCGGAGTCTTCCTGGGTGTTGAAGAAGATCGGAGCGATCTTGCCACCCAGCGTCACGCCGCCAAAGCGCTTGTTCGGCACGAAGGGGATGTCTTCGCCAGTCGCCCAGATCACGGAGTTGGTCGCGGACTTGCGGCTGGAGCCGGTACCGACCACGTCACCCACGTAGGCCACGATATGGCCCTTCTTCTTCAGGTCTTCGATGAACTGGATCGGACCGCGCTTGCCGTCTTCCTCGGGCTTGAAGGCCGCGTCGGGGCGGGTGTTCTTCAGCATCGCCAGGTAGTGCAGCGGGATGTCGGGGCGGCTCCAGGCATCGGGAGCGGGCGACAGGTCGTCGGTGTTGGTCTCGCCCGGCACCTTGAACACGGTGACGGTGATCTTCTGCGCCACTTCAGGACGGCTGGTGAACCACTCGGCATCGGCCCAGCTCTGCAGCACTTCCTTGGCCTTGGCATTGCCAGCCTTGGCCTTGGCTGCCACGTCGTTGAAGTAGTCGAACATCAGCAGGGTCTTCTTCAGACCTGCGGCAGCGATGTCAGCCACTTCGGCATCATCCAGCAGCTCCACCAGCGGACCCACGTTGTAGCCACCAACCATGGTACCGAGCAGCTCGGTCGCCTTGGCCTTGCTGATCAGCGCCACCTGGATGTCACCGTGCGCCACGGCAGCCAGGAAGCTGGCCTTGACCTTGGCCGCATCGTCCACGCCCGGCGGCACGCGGTGCGTCAGGAGATCGACCAGGAAAGCTTCTTCACCGGCCGGCGGGTTCTTGATCAGCTCGATCAGTTCGGATGTCTGCTTGGCATCCAGCGCCAGCGGGGGAATGCCGAGTGCGGCACGCTCGGCCACATGGTCACGGTAGGCTTTCAACATGGGTTTTCTCCTGGTAGGTAATTAGAGAGGTTCTGCTGCTGCCCGCAGGCAGCAGCACGGATCGGCTTATTTCAGCAGGTCGACCGGGTTGAGCTTGAGCTCTTCCTCGCGCGCCATCTGCTGTTCGTTGCGGCAACCATCGGCCAGGCGCTGGCCCAGCTTCTGGTTCATCAGCATGGACTTGTTGCCCAGCTGCAGCCAGGTGGCGCCGGCATCCTTGTCTTCCAGTCGCACCACACCGGTGGTGGTCGGCACCTGGCGCATGGTGTAGGTCGGGCCGCGCGTCAGGTTGACCTTGTAGACATAGGGATCGGCAGCGTCGGGGGTGACAGTCACGGTCTGGTTCATGTCGCAGCGCATGGCGCCGGCAAACACCGGCAGCGCAGTCGCCGGGAAGGCGACACCCGGTGCGGGCGGCAACGGAGCGGCCGGTGCGCTGGCACCGGTCAGCGGGTTGACCGCCAGGCGGTCGCGCAGCGTGCTCTGGGCGACTGCCGGCTTGGCCGCCGGTTTCTTGGCCGGAGCAGCCTTCCTGGCCGTGGTCTTCTTGGCCACCGGCTTCTTGA
The DNA here is from genome assembly GCF_036312245.1 of Brachymonas sp. J145. Classification (NCBI taxonomy): domain Bacteria; kingdom Pseudomonadati; phylum Pseudomonadota; class Betaproteobacteria; order Burkholderiales; family Comamonadaceae; genus Allobrachymonas; species Brachymonas sp. J145. The sequence goes on from NZ_JAZDCI010000008.1 coordinate 20,122, forward strand.
CGGGTGCCTTCTTGGCAGCAGCCTTGGTCGCCGTGGCCTTCTTGGCCGTGCTGGTCTTGCTGGCCGTCTGGGCCATGGCACCGGAGCTGGCAATCGCCAGGGCAGAGAACAGGATCAGGGTTTTCTTCATGACGTCCTTTACTTGCAAAAATGAAGATGCTGCATTATGGAATCAAAAGCCTCAGGCAAAGAATCCCTGGATGGTCTCTGGTAACGATTTGCCAGTGGCATGGGCACGCTCCAGCAATTGCCAGTAGTACCTGTAACTGGCGCGGTCATGGAGTTTCTTCTTGTGACTCACCGGCGCCCACTCGGCCGCGATGGCAGCAGCGATGATCTCGGCGGCGTCGCCGATCTCGGCCTCGGTCGGGGCAAAGGCCTCGATGATCGGGCGGATCTGCGCCGGGTGGATGCTCCACATGCGGGTGTAGCCAAGCTCGCGCGCGGCACGTTCGGCCGCGTGCTGGATCGCATCGGTGTTGCTGAACTCGGTCACCACGCAGTGCGATGGCGTCTTGCCGTAGGCATGACAGGCAGCGGCCAGCTCCAGCTTGGCACGCATCACCAGCGGGTGGCTGAACTGGCCTTCCAGGCCCATCGCGTCGCCCGGAATGGCACCGCCGTGGGCCGAGACAAAATCCATCAGGCCGAAACTGATTGACTGCACGCGCGGATGGGCGGCAATCTCGAAAGCATTATGGATGGCAAAGGAGGACTCGAGCAGCACCTGCAGCGGCATCTGCTGGCCACTGTGCGCATCCACGTGCTGCACGGCAAGCTCGACATCGGCCAGCGATTCCACCTTGGGAATCATCACATGGCGCCAGATAGCAGCACCCTGCCCCACCAGCGTCTCGACATCAGCGGCAAAAGCGGGATGATCGACCGGATGCACGCGCACCGAGACACGCGCATCGGCTGCAGCGGAGCGCGCCAGCTCCAGCACCATGGCGGCATGCTCGGCCTCGCCGCCAACCGGGGCACCGTCTTCGCAGTCCATGGTCAGGTCAAACACGCAGGCACCGAACTCTTCGGTCATCTCGGCCTGCAGCTGCAGGCTCTTGCGGATACGCGCTTCCATCCCGCAATAGTGATCGCAGGTGGGGAGCTGGCCGGTAGCGCCCTGGGCGCCCAGCAGCACATCACGCGGGTGGGCCGTGGTCAAGTCTGTCATGTCGTGGTCTGGCAGGCTGCGCAGGCGATGCCTGCAGGGTCAAAATCCACCCAAGCACACAGCACATGCGCTTGGGCAGATGCCCTGTCGAAACAGGGCAGATCCTTGGTGCTGCCGCTTGTGCGGCAGCCAGGGTAGCAATTACAGCAGGTGCTGCACGCCTTCCTTCTCGCCTTCCAGCTCGGCCAGGGTCTTGTTGATGCATTCCTGGCTGAACGCGTCGATTTCCAGGCCTTCCACGACCTTGTACTCGCCGTTTTCGCATGTCACCGGGAAGCCGAACATGGTGTCTTGCGGGATGCCGTACCAGCCCTGGCTCGGGATACCCATGGTGACCCACTGGCCGTTGGTGCCCAGGGCCCAGTCACGCATGTGGTCGATGGCGGCGTTGGCAGCAGAAGCGGCAGAGCTCAGGCCACGTGCCTCGATGATGGCGGCGCCACGCTTGCCCACGGTCGGCAGGAAGGTGTTGCGGTTCCAGTCTTCGTCGTTGATCAGGTCCTTGACGCCCTGGCCGTCGATGGTGGCGAAGCGGTAGTCGGCGTACATGGTGGGAGAGTGGTTGCCCCACACGGCCAGCTTCTCGATGCTGGACACCGGCTTGCCGGTCTTCTCGGCGATCTGGCTGGCGGCACGGTTGTGGTCCAGGCGCAGCATGGCGGTGAAGTTCTTGGCCGGCAGGTCCGGAGCGCTCTTCATGGCGATGTAGGCGTTGGTGTTGGCAGGGTTGCCCACCACCAGCACCTTGACGTTGCGGTCAGCCACGGCGTTCAGGGCCTTGCCCTGGGCGGTGAAGATCTGGGCATTGGCTGCCAGCAGGTCGGCACGCTCCATGCCGGGGCCACGCGGACGGGCGCCGACCAGCAGCACGTACTGGGCATCCTTGAAGGCAGTCATCGGATCGGAGTGGGCTTCCATGCCAGCCAGCAGCGGGAATGCGCAGTCCTGCAGCTCCATCATCACGCCCTTCAGCGCGTTCTGGGCCTTCTCGTCCGGGATTTCGAGCAGCTGCAGGATCACGGGCTGGTCCTTGCCCAGCATTTCGCCGGAAGCAATACGGAACAGCAGGGCGTAACCGATCTGGCCAGCAGCGCCGGTAACGGCAACGCGTACGGGGGATTTGCTCATGAAACAGTCTCCAGGGAGTGTGAGAAGAAAAAAATGGATGTTGCCTGCCACCCGGCAGACGACAAGAAACCCGTGTGCCGGTCGCCCGGATACTTGGATCCAGGCCCGCTCACAGCGCGTGCCATAGTGTAACGCCGAAAGCTGTTGCGCGACAACTTGTCTTATGTCTTATATAAGATATCATTTAGCAAATGACCGCGCTATCCAGCGTGTCAACTCCACTCTATCCCGCTCCTGTTACACAGGCGCAACAGTGCCATGACCCAAGCCCCTACCGCCCTCGCGGAAGCCGCCCACTCCGGCCCGGCAGCCGGCAGCGACAACGTTGCCACCCCCACCTTCAGTCCGCTCTACCAGCAGATCAAGCAGGCCATGCTGCACAGCCTGCAGGCTGGTGAATGGAAGCCGCAAGAAGCCATCCCGAGCGAAATGGAACTGGCCAAGCGCTACAGCGTGAGCCAGGGCACGGTGCGCAAGGCGATCGACGAACTGGCTGCCGAAAACCTGGTGATCCGCCGCCAGGGCAAGGGCACGTTTGTTGCCAGCCACAACGAGCGCCATGTGGAATACCGCTTCCTGCGCCTGTACCCGGACCATGGCACGCTCGACAGCGAAGGTCCGGCGCAGCGCACCATCCTCGAATGCCGCCGGCTGCGTGCCACGGCCGAGCTGGCCGAGGCGCTGCAACTCGCCAGTGGCGAATCGGTGCTGCAGGTCCGCCGCGTGCTCTCGCTGGGCGGCGTGCCCACCATCCTGGAAGACATGTGGCTGCCGGCCAGCCTGTTCAAGGGGCTCACGGCGGAACAGCTGTCCGAGCACCAGGGTCCGACCTATGGCCTGTTCGAGCGCGACTTTGGCGTGCGCATGACACGTGCCGAAGAACGCGTGCGCGCCACCCTGCCCACTGCGGAGCAGGCAGAACTGCTCCAGGTCGATCCGGCCATGCCGCTGCTGCAGGTGGAACGCACCAGCCTGACCTACAACGACAAGCCAGTAGAGATCCGCAAGGCGCTCTACCGGACCGATACCCACCACTACCGCAACACCCTGAGTTGAGCTGCCGGAAACGGTCGCCGCGATGGCTTACCCGTCCAAATTTGTACGATTCCAACGGTTACCCCTCATATCGTGAACTATTGCAGCTAAAATCGACGCCGCTCTTGTAACGATATTTGTCACACGTGACGCGATGCCTCGTGTCGTGTGCGGCTGTTTCGCTTTCTTGACTCTCACAAGGCTGATCATGTCTACTACCAACAAATCCTCCCAGCGCCCCGAGTTCCGCAACATCGGTCTCTCGGACCTGATTCCCATTGCCCTGCGCATGCCCATCGCGGCCAAGGTCTCCATCCTGCACCGCATCAGCGGCATGCTGATGTTCCTGCTGCTGCCCTTCATCGTCTGGCTGTTCGACAAGTCGGTCAGCTCGCAGGTCTCCTGGGAGCGCTTCACCGGCCTGTTCAACGGCAGCCTCGGCATGCCTGGCTGGTTCTACAAGCTGATCGGCCTGCTGCTGATCTGGTCCTTCCTGCACCACCTGATCGCCGGCCTGCGCCATATCTACATGGACTTCTGCCACTCCGCCGTGAACAAGCAGTTTGGCCGTTCTTCCGCCATCTTCACGCTGGTGCTGAGCCTGGGCCTGACCGTGCTGCTGGGCGCCAAGCTGTTCGGCCTGTTCTGATTTCAAAGCTAAAGAGGTAAACCCATGTCTGCTGTCAACTATGGTTCCAAGCGTCGCGCAGGCGGTGCTGCCCACTACGGTACGGGTGACTGGATCGTGCAACGCGGTTCCGCCATCATCATGGCCATCTTCACGATCGCCCTGCTGCTGTCCGTCATCTTCACCTCCGGCCCGCTGGGCTACGAGGCCTGGTCCGGCATCTTCTCCGCTACCTGGATGAAGTTCCTGACCTTCATCACCGTGATCTCCATCTGCTGGCACGCCTGGATCGGCGTCCGCAACGTGTTCATGGATTACATCAAGCCGGTCAGCATCCGCCTGGCCCTGCAACTGTTCGCCGCCGCGTGGCTGATTGGCTCCGCTGGCTGGGCTGCCCAAGTTCTGTGGAGACTGTAAACAATGACTTCGATTACCCAATCCCTGCCGCGCCGCAAGTATGACGTCGTGATCGTGGGCGCCGGCGGTTCCGGCATGCGCGCTTCCCTGCAACTGGCCCGCGCCGGCCTGAGCGTGGCGGTGCTGACCAAGGTCTTCCCGACCCGCTCCCACACCGTGGCGGCGCAAGGTGGCGTGAGCGCCTCCCTGGGCAACATGAACCCGGACAGCTGGCAAGACCACTTCTACGACACCATCAAGGGCTCCGACTGGCTGGGCGACCAGGACGCCATCGAGTTCATGTGCCGTGAAGCCCCCAACGTCGTGTACGAGCTGGAACACTTCGGCATGCCGTTTGACCGCAACCCGGACGGCACGATCTACCAGCGTCCCTTCGGTGGCCACACCGTGGACGCCGGCGACGGCCACCGCAAGCTGGTCGAGCGCGCCTGTGCCGCTGCCGACCGTACCGGCCACGCCATGCTGCACACGCTGTATCAGCAGAACGTGTCGGCCCGCACCCAGTTTTTCGTCGAATGGATGGCGCTGGACTTGGTCCGTGATGCCGACGGCGACGTGGTGGGCGTGACCGCCATGGAAATGGAGACTGGCGAAGTCTTCATGCTGGAAGCCAAGACCACCATGCTGGCAACCGGTGGTGCCGGCCGCATCTTTGCGGCCTCCACCAACGCCTTCATCAACACCGGTGACGGCCTGGGCATGGCTGCCCGTGCCGGTATCGCGCTGCAGGACATGGAGTTCTGGCAGTTCCACCCGACCGGCGTGGCCGGTGCCGGCGTGCTGCTGACCGAAGGCTGCCGTGGCGAGGGTGCCTACCTGGTGAACAGCGAAGGCGAACGTTTCATGGAGCGTTATGCGCCCGAGTACAAGGACCTGGCACCGCGTGACTTCGTGTCCCGCTGCATGGACCAGGAGATCAAGGAAGGCCGTGGCTGCGGTCCGAACAAGGATCACATCCTGCTGAACTTCTCCTACCTGGGTGCCGACAAGATCCACCAGCGTCTGCCCTCCGTGTACGAGATTGGCGTGAACTTCGCCAACGTGGACATCACCAAGGAGCCGATCCCGGTGGTGCCGACAATCCACTACCAGATGGGTGGCGTTCCCACCAACCTGAATGGCCAGGTGGTCGAGTACGTGAACGGCGAAGACCGCGTCATCAACGGCCTGTACGCCGTGGGCGAATGCTCCTGCGTGAGCGTGCACGGCGCGAACCGCCTGGGCACCAACTCCCTGCTGGACCTGCTGGTGTTCGGCAAGGCTGCCGGTAACCACATCATCAAGTACAACAGCGAGAACAAGGCGCACAAGGACCTGCCGGCCAACGCCAGCGATTTCACCCGTGCCCGCCTGGACAAGCTGAACAACAACCCGAACGGCGAATACGCCCAGGACATCGCCAACGACATCCGCGACGCGATGCAGCAGCACGCTGGCGTGTTCCGCACGCAAGCCGGCATGGACGAAGGCGTGACCAAGATCGCCGCGATCCGCGAGCGCGTGGCCAACGTCGGCCTGAAGGACAACTCCCAGGTGTTCAACATGGCACGCCAGGAAGCCCTGGAAGTGGCCAACCTGATCGAAGTGGCCCAAGCCACCATGGTGTCTGCCGCTGCCCGTCACGAGTGCCGTGGCGCCCACACCGTCTACGACTACGAGCATCCGGCCGATCACCCGACCGCCCCGCTGGGCCGTGACGATGTCAACTGGATGAAGCACACCCAGTGGCACAGCGCTACCAACAGCCTGAGCTACAAGCCGGTGCGTACCAAGCCCCTGACGGTTGAAACCGTGCCGCCGCGCGTCCGTACCTTCTGATCCGGCAGCTGCGCCAACGACAACCGATTTGGAGTTATCTCATGCAAAAACGTACTTTCAAGATCTACCGCTACGATCCGGACAAGGATGCCAAGCCCTATATGCAGACCATCGAGCTGGAGCTCGAAGGCCATGAGCGCATGCTGCTGGACGCCCTGGTCAAGCTGAAGGCCGTGGATCCGACCCTGTCCTTCCGTCGCTCCTGCCGCGAAGGCGTGTGTGGTTCCGACGCCATGAACATCAACGGCAAGAACGGTCTGGCCTGCCTGACCAACCTGCGCAACCTGAAGGACCCGATCGTCCTGAAGCCGCTGCCGGGCCTGCCGGTCATCCGCGACCTGATCGTGGACATGACCATGTTCTTCAACCAGTACCATTCGATCAAGCCCTACCTGATCAACAACACGCCGGCACCCCAAAAGGAACGCCTGCAAAGCCCCGAAGAGCGCGAAGAGCTCAACGGCCTGTATGAGTGCATCCTGTGCGCGAGCTGCTCCACCAGCTGCCCGAGCTTCTGGTGGAACCCCGACAAGTTCGTGGGTCCGGCCGGCCTGCTGCAGGCGTACCGCTTCCTGGCCGACAGCCGCGACCAAGCCACCAGCGAACGTCTCGACAACCTGGAAGACCCCTACCGCCTGTTCCGCTGCTACTCCATCATGAACTGTGTGGATGTTTGCCCGAAGGGCTTGAATCCGACCAAGGCCATTGGCAAAATCAAGGAGTTGATGGTCCGTCGTACCGTCTGATCGGATTGGCCGATGGACGAACTCGACGACCGCCTCACTCCGGTTGAATACAGCAAGTTGCGCTGGCGCTGCCGGCGCGGCCTGCTGGAGAATGACCTGTTCATCGAGCGCTATCTGGACAAGTACGGAAGCGCCATGACAGTCAGGGAAGCCAGGGCGATGTACGCCCTGATGGACCTGGCGGACAACGATCTGCTGGATCTGATGCTGCGACGCAAGGAACCCACTGCACCGCTGGATACGCCCGATGTGCTGTCCCTGCTGGAGCGCATGCGAACCCCCAGATCCTCTTAACAAAAGTGCCGGTGTACTCCACCGGCTCTTTTCCAAGTCAACACGATTACTACACCAGGAGATTCCCACATGAAACTCGCCGACAACCAGGCCACGCTGTCCTTCAGCAACGGCAACCCCAGCATCGAACTGCCCATCTACCACGGCAACATCGGTCCGGACGTCATCGACATCCGCAAGCTGTATGGCCAGACTGGCATGTTCACCTACGATCCGGGTTTCCTGTCCACGGCCTCCTGCCAGTCCGCCATCACCTACATCGACGGTGACAAGGGCGAGCTGCTGTACCGCGGCTACCCGATCGAGCAGCTGGCCGAGAAGTGCGATTTCCTGGACACCTGCTACCTGCTGCTGAAGGGCGACCTGCCGGAAGCACAACAGCGTGAAGACTTCCACAAGATGGTGCTGAGCCACACCATGGTGAACGAGCAGATGCAGTTCTTCCTGCGTGGTTTCCGCCGTGACGCGCACCCGATGGCCGTGCTGACCGGCCTGGTGGGCGCCATGTCCGCCTTCTACCACGAGAGCACCGACATCCACAACCCGGTGCACCGCGACATCGCTGCCACCCAGCTGATCGCCAAGATGCCGACGCTGGTCGCCATGGCCTACAAGTACGGCAAGGGCGAGCCCTACATGTACCCGCAGAACAACCTGAGCTATGCCGGCAACTTCCTGCGCATGATGTTCGGTACGCCCTGCGAAGAGTACAAGGTCAACCCGGTGATCGAGAAGGCGCTGGACCGCATCTTCATCCTGCACGCTGACCACGAGCAGAACGCTTCCACTTCTACCGTGCGCCTGTGCGGTTCTTCCGGCACCAACCCGTTTGCAGCCATCGCTGCCGGCGTGGCCTGCCTGTGGGGCCCCGCTCACGGTGGCGCCAACGAAGCCTGCCTGAACATGCTGGAAGACATCCAGAAGATGGGCGGCGTGGCCAAGGTGGGCGAGTTCATGGAGCAGGTCAAGGACAAGAACTCCGGCGTGCGCCTGATGGGCTTTGGTCACCGCGTGTACAAGAACTACGACCCGCGTGCCAAGCTGATGCAGGAAACCTGCAACGAAGTGCTGGCCGAACTGGGCCTGGAAAAGGATCCGCTGTTCGCCCTGGCCAAGGAGCTGGAGCGCATCGCCCTGGAAGACGACTACTTCGTCCAGCGCAAGCTGTACCCGAACGTGGACTTCTACTCCGGCATCGTGCAGCGCGCGATCGGTATCCCGGTCAACCTGTTCACCGGCATCTTCGCGCTGGCCCGTACCGTGGGCTGGATCGCGCAGCTGAACGAGATGATCAGCGATCCGGAATACAAGATTGGCCGTCCGCGCCAGCTGTACACCGGCTCTCCGCGCCGCGACGTGCCGGACAGCTTCAAGCGCTGATCCGCCAGCCGTCCTGTGCGGCAAGGGGCAGCCTGACTGCCTCTTGCCACGACACCCGCCCTGCTCCGGCACGGCGGGTTTTTTGTGCTTGCGCTGTTCGTGAATCAGCAGGTTAGCCATCGCGTGTGGAGATGGGTAAACGTGGCAACTCATGAGAAAATGCCATATCCCCTCTTGAACCACGATGCTCAACCTGTTTTCATGGCTCCCGATCGCAATCTTGCCCGTCATGTCGATTTGACCTCGCTGCAGCTGTTTGTCAGCGTGTGCGAGCTGGGCAGTATTGGCCGTGCGGCAGAGCGCGAGTTCATTGCGGCTTCGGCAGTCAGCAAGCGCATGAGCGATCTGGAGGCGATCTTCCGCACGCCCTTGCTGGAGCGCCATGCGCGTGGCGTGGCGCTGACCGCCGCGGGCGAAAGCCTGCTGCACCATGCACGCGCGCTGATCTACGGTCTGGACAAGATGCAGGCAGAACTGGGCGAGTACGCCGAGGGCGTGCGTGGCCATGTGCGCGTGCATGCCAGCATCTCGGCGATCGTGCAATTTCTGCCGGAAGACCTGGGCAGTTTTGCGCGCACCCACGAACACATCAAGATTGATCTGGAAGAACACCTGAGCAACGAGGTGGCGCGTGCCGTGCAGGAAGGCGCGGCCGATCTGGGCATCTGCTATCTGGCGCTGGAACACCAAGGGCTGCAGACACGCCCCTACCGCCAGGACCAGCTGGTGCTGATCACGCCGCAGCAGCATCCGCTGGCGCAGCAGGAGAGCATCGACTATGCCGACGCCCTGCCCTACGACCAGGTTGGCCTGCACAGCAACAGCTCGATCAACCGCGCCATGCGCCAGGCCGCGCTGCGCGCGGGCCAGAGCATCCGGCTGCGCATCCGTGTCACCGGGCTGGATGCGATGTGCCGCATGATCGACAATGGACTGGGCGTGGGCATCATGCCGCGTCGCGCCTTTGAACTGCTGCACGGAGCCGGCCAGCTGGCCTGCATTCCGCTGCGCGATCCCTGGGCGCAGCGCCAGCTGCAACTGGTGGCGCGCGATTTTTCTACCCTGCCGCAGCCGGCCCGGCTGCTGGTGGAGCACCTGACGACAGCCAGCCCGCAACGGCCCGCTGCCGCGTAAAATTTCCCTGTATAGCGAGAAGGAAGACCATGGCACAAACCCTGTACGACAAACTCTGGGACGAGCACAGCGTCCATACCGAAGACGATGGCACCACGGTGCTCTACATCGACCGCCATCTGGTGCACGAAGTGACCAGCCCGCAGGCGTTCGAGGGCCTGCGCGTAGCCGGCCGCAAGCTCTGGCGAATCAACTCGGTGGTGGCCACGGCCGACCACAACACGCCCACTACCGGCTGGGAGCTGGGCTATGACGGCATCACCGATCCGACCAGCAAGGAACAGGTCACGACGCTGGACGCCAACATCCAGGAATTTGGTGCTGGCGCCTACTTCCCCTTCCTGAACCAGCGCCAGGGCATCGTGCACGTGATGGGCCCGGAGAACGGCGCCACCCTGCCCGGCATGACGGTGGTCTGCGGTGACAGCCATACCAGCACGCACGGTGCCTTTGGTGCGCTGGCGCACGGCATCGGCACCAGCGAGGTCGAGCACGTGATGGCGACACAGACGCTGCTGGCCAAGAAGGCCAAGAACATGCTGGTCAAGGTCGAAGGCGAGCTGCAGCCTGGCGTGTCCGCCAAGGATGTGGCGCTGGCCATCATCGGCGCCATCGGCACCGCTGGCGGTACCGGCTACACCATCGAGTTTGGTGGCAGCTCGATCCGCGGCCTGAGCATGGAAGGCCGCATGACGCTGTGCAATATGGCGATCGAGGCCGGTGCGCGCGCCGGCATGGTGGCGGTGGACGAGAAGACCATCGAGTACGTCAAGGGCCGTCCGTTTGCTCCGGGCACTGATCCCGAAACCGGCGCCTTTGTCGGCGGCGAGGAATGGGACGAGGCCGTGGCCTACTGGAACACGCTGAAGTCCGATGACGGTGCCCAGTTTGACCGCGTGGTCGAGCTGGATGGCAGCGCCATCGAGCCGCAGGTGACCTGGGGCACTAGCCCCGAGATGGTGCTGGGCGTGACCGCCCGCGTGCCGAACCCGGCGCAGGAAAGCGATGCCAGCAAGCGTGCCGCGATGGAGCGTGCACTGGTCTACATGGACCTGCAGGCCGACACGCCGATCAGCGAGATCGCCGTGGACAAGGTGTTCATCGGCAGCTGCACCAACAGCCGCATCGAGGACATGCGTGCCGCCGCTGCCATGGTGCAGAAGCTGGGCAAGCAAGTGGCCGCCAACGTCAAGCTGGCGCTGGTGGTGCCGGGCTCTGGCCTGGTGAAGGCGCAAGCCGAGCAGGAAGGCCTGCACCAGATCTTTATCGATGCCGGTTTTGAATGGCGCGAACCGGGCTGCAGCATGTGCCTGGCAATGAACGCCGATCGTCTGGAGCCGGGCGAACGCTGCGCCAGCACCAGTAACCGCAACTTTGAAGGCCGCCAGGGTGCTGGTGGCCGCACGCACCTCGTCAGCCCGGCCATGGCCGCGGCGGCCGCGGTTCACGGGCATTTCGTGGATGTCCGTGCTTTTGCATGAACGGCCTGAACCGCCGTTGTCTTTCCCCCAGAAGGAGAATCCCATGAAGAAAATCACCGCTATCTGTGCTGTCCTGGCCGCCATGCTGACGCTGAGCGCCTGCAACACCGTCCAGGGCATTGGCCAGGACGTGAAGGCCACTGGCAGCGCCATCGAGCGCGCCGCCAACTAAGACTGCAACCCCGCCTTCCGGCTGCGGCCGGAAGGCGCTTCTTCCCCTACACGATTACCATGCAAAAGTTCACCATCCACCAGGGCCTGGTGGCCCCGCTCGACCGCGAGAACGTCGATACCGACGCCATCATCCCGAAGCAGTTCCTGAAGTCCATCCGCCGCACCGGCTTTGGCCCCAACCTGTTTGACGAATGGCGCTACCTGGACAAGGGCGAGCCCGGCAAGCCCGAGTCTGCCCGCCAGCCGAACCCCGACTTTGTGCTGAACCAGCCGCGCTACCAGGGCGCCAGCGTGCTGCTGACGCGCAGCAACTTTGGCTGCGGCTCCAGCCGCGAGCACGCGCCGTGGGCGCTGGAGCAGTACGGCTTCCGCGCTATCCTGGCACCCAGCTTTGCCGACATCTTCTTCAACAACTGCTTCAAGAACGGCCTGCTGCCGATCGTGCTGCCCGAAGCCGTGATCGACACGCTGTTCCAGGAAGTGGCTGCCAGCGAAGGCTACCAGCTGACGGTAGACCTGCCGCGCCAGGTGGTCGTCAAGCCGAACGGCGAGGAGATCCCGTTCGAGGTGCAGCCGTTCCGCAAGGAATGCCTGCTGAACGGCTGGGACGATATCGGCCTGACGCTGCGCCACGTGGACAAGATCAAGGCCTATGAAGAAAAGCGCCTGAGCGCCAAGCCCTGGCTGACCAAGGCACGCGCCATCTGATTCCGCACCCGGCAGACTCTCCTGCCAGCCCTGCCCGCCGGGCGGGGCTTTTCCCATTCAACAGGACATACCCATCATGAAAATCGCCATTCTTCCCGGTGACGGCATCGGTCACGAAATCATTGCAGAAGCGGTCAAGGTGCTGAACGCACTGGAGCTGGATCTGGAGCTGGAATACGCCGACGTCGGCGGTACCGCCTACGACAAGCACGGCCATCCGCTGCCCGAGCACACGCTGAACCTGGCGCTGTCCGCCGACGCCGTGCTGTTTGGTGCCGTGGGCGACTGGAAATACGACAAGCTGGAACGCCATCTGCGCCCAGAACAAGCGATCCTGGGCCTGCGCAAGGCACTCGGCCTGTACGCCAACTTCCGCCCCGCCATCTGCTACAAGGAGCTGGTCAACGCGTCCAGCCTGAAACCCGAGCTGGTGGCCGGCCTGGACATCCTGCTGATCCGCGAGTTGACCGGTGACATCTACTTTGGCACGCCGCGTGGCCGCCGCACCGCCGAAGACGGCCATTTCCCCGGCACCGAGGAAGCCTTCGACACGATGCGCTACAGCCGCCCGGAAATCGAGCGCATTGCCCACACCGCCTTCCAGGCCGCGCAAAAGCGCAGCAAGCGCCTGACCAGCGTGGACAAGAACAACGTGCTGGAAACCTCGCAGCTGTGGAAAGACGTGGTGGTGGAAGTCGCCAAGGAGTACCCGGACGTGGAGCTGGACCACATGCTGGTGGACAACGCCGCGATGCAGCTGGTGAAGGCACCGAAGAAGTTTGACGTGGTGGTGACCGGCAACATGTTCGGCGACATCCTGTCCGACGAGGCGGCGATGCTGACTGGCTCCATCGGCATGCTGCCCTCGGCCAGCCTGAACGACAAGAACCAGGGCCTGTACGAGCCCAGCCACGGCAGCGCGCCGGACATTGCCGGCCAGGGCATTGCCAACCCGCTGGCGACGATCCTGAGTGCTGCCATGATGCTGCGCTTCTCGCTGAACCAGGAAGCGGCTGCTGCGCGCATCGAGGCCGCCGTGCAGAAGGTGCTGGAGCAGGGTCTGCGTACCGTTGATATCTGGTCCGAAGGCACGACCAAGGTCAGCACCGCCGAGATGGGCGATGCGGTGGTGGCTGCGCTGTAAACCGGCGTCAGCTCCTGCCTGACCCACAGGGCGCGCAGCTTCGGCGGCGCGCCTTTTTGCTGTCTTTGCCAGGCGCTGTCAGCACTCCACCTGCCGCAGCGAATAGACGACCGCCAGGCCGCCGAGCGAGGTTTCCTTGTAGCGGCTTTGCATGTCGCGCCCGGTTTCGCGCATGGTGGTGATGGCCTGGTCCAGGCTGACCAGGTGCACGCCGGTGCCGAGCAGCGACATGGAGCAGGCATTGATGGCCTTGACCGCGCCCATGGCGTTGCGCTCGATGCAGGGCACTTGCACCAGGCCGGCGATTGGATCGCAGGTCATGCCCAGATGGTGCTCGAGCGCGATTTCTGCGGCGTTTTCGATACGCGCATTGCTGGCGCCCATGGCGGCGGCCAGCCCGGCAGCCGCCATCGCCGCGGCGGAGCCGACTTCTCCCTGGCAACCGACTTCCGCGCCCGAGATGGAGGCGTTGCGCTTGCACAGCCCGCCCACCGCAGCGGCAACCAGGAAGTAGCGCTGGATGCCCTCCTCGCTGTGGCCGTGGCGCTCGATCAAGTAGCGCAAGACTGCCGGCACGACGCCGGCCGCGCCATTGGTGGGCGCGGTGACGACGCGGCCGCCGGAGGCGTTTTCCTCGTTCACGGCGATGGCCCAGGCGCTGACCCAGCTCATCGCCGATTCCGCCGCGGCCAGTGGCGCAGCGGTCAGGCGATCGGCCATGCCACGCGCGCGGCGCGGCACGTCCAGGCCGCCGGGCAGCACGCCCTCGGCGCGCATGCCGCGCGCCACGCAATCGAGCATCAGGTCGGCAATGCGGCGGATGAAGGCGATGGTGTTGTCGCGGCCATGCAGGGCGGATTCGTTGGCCATGAGCAGATCGCTGATCGGCAGCTGCTCCTGCTCAGCCAGGGCGAGCAGCTCCTGCATGGTGCTGAAGGGGTATGGCACCTCGACCTCGGCGCCGCGGGCGGAGCCGACGAAGTGCTCATCGGCATCGACGACGAAGCCGCCACCGATAGAGTAGAGCTCGCGCTCGGCCAGCAGCGCGCCCTGCCCGTCCCAGAGGCGGAAGCGCATGCCGTTGGTGTGCAGCGGCAGTTCGTCCACGAAGTTGAAGACCAGGTCGCGTTCGCGCTCGAAGTGCACCTTCTGTGTGCCCATGAGGATGATGGCCTGCTCCTGCTCGATGGCCTGGATGCGGCTGGCGATGCTGCCGGTATCGACATCATCCGGAATCTCTCCGCACAGGCCCATGAGCACGGCACGATCGGTGCCGTGGCCGACGCCGGTGTGGGCCAGCGAACCGAACAGCTCAACCTGCACGCGCGCCGCCTGCACCAGCAGCCCGTCCGGCAGCTCCAGCAGGAAGCGGCGCGCGGCGCGCATCGGGCCGACGGTATGCGAGCTGCTGGGCCCGATACCGATCTTGAACATATCCTGCAGGCTGATGTACATGCGTTGTCCTTTAGCGGGAACCGGAGCGCATGCCGACCACGGCGGCGCCCACAATCAGCAGTGTAGCCAGACCGATGTTGATCGTGAATGGCTGCCCGCTTGTCACTAGCAGCAGCATGGTGGACAGCAGCGGCGTGAGAAAGGCCAGCAGGCCGACGGTACGCGCGTCGGTACGCTTGAGCGCTGCGTCCCAGACGAAGAAGGCACCACCGGCCGGGCCGATGCCGAGCGCGGCGACCAGCAGCCAGTCCTGCGTGCCGAGCGCGATGGCGGGCTCGAACAGCGCATGCATGATGAGCGAGAGGATGCCGGCACCAAGGCAGAAGCTGCCAATGGCGGCGGTGCGGAATGGCGGCACGCGCTGGCATAGCAGCGAATAGCTGGACCAGGTGAATGCCGCTGCCAGCGCCAGGCCATAGCCGATCCAGCGTTGCGGGAAGGCATCCGCCGCCGCGCTGGACTGGCCACCATCCAGCAAGGCCAGCACGGCCCCTGCAAAGCCGACCAGCGCCGCCGCGATG
Source organism: Brachymonas sp. J145 (assembly GCF_036312245.1). Classification (NCBI taxonomy): domain Bacteria; kingdom Pseudomonadati; phylum Pseudomonadota; class Betaproteobacteria; order Burkholderiales; family Comamonadaceae; genus Allobrachymonas; species Brachymonas sp. J145. Next base: position 35,359 of record NZ_JAZDCI010000008.1, read on the forward strand.
TGCTGCCAGCGCCAGTGCAGGCCGCGCAGGTAGAGCGGCGCCAGCACCACCATGCCCAGCGGCCACAGGTAGTTGATCAGGTTGGCCTGCAGCGGCGGTGCATAGTGGAAGGCCGCAAACAGCATGGCATGGTAGCCAAATAGCCCGAGCACGCCGATGACCAAGGTGCCGGGCGGCACTTTCCAGTGCGACCACTGCCCGCGTGACAGCGGCACCGCGACCAGGCTGCCAACCAGCAGGCCGATGCCGGTGAGCAGGAACGGCGGCACATGGCGCAGGCTGACGCCGAGGGCGGCGAGGCTGCTCCAGAGCAGGATGGCGGTGAGGGCGAAGAGGATGCCGGTGTGGGTCTGGGTGTGAGACAGGCGGGTGGACATCTGGGAGGCCGCTGGACTGGATGTGCAAGTGTTGGGAGAGACGTCATCATAGGGGCAGCAATACCCGGATGGCTCATGCCAAAGCCACCTGCCTCAAGACGCAGGCGGCTCGTCCCAGGACCTGGCTCGCGCGACGATTTCCATCGCGTAGGCGATGAATCCCGGATCTTGAGTCTCGAGCGCGCCTGTCATGAACACGTCGATAGCTTCATCAGATTGCAGGTGTTGTGCGGGGTCGAATGGGGTCAATTTTTCATGCATTACTTGCCTCACCACGACAGGCGCAAGGTCTCAACGTTGTAGGCGGAAGGCAAGTTTTAGCAGAAATTATGAGACTTCAATAATTTACAAGACACTGACCGTGTTCACATCTATGCGGAGGTTGCACATCTTTCTTTCATGCCTCACTAGCCTTCAAGGCCACCAGTTGGTTACTCGGTCCTTCAGTCCGCAGCATCAGGTTTGCGCTGTTCGACACCACGTAGGCCAGGGGCCGCGTCAAGTTGAACGGGAACAGCACGGGCAGCGACTGCAGACTCGGGACGGAGACGGGCTTGCCGGCGTATCGGACAGCAGCTTCGATCAGCCAAGCAGTGAGCGCATCGTTGTCGATGCTCGTCTGTGGCAAGCGAATGACGCGCTTGCCTTTCTCGACCCGCTCCACGGCGCCCCAGCTCGCCTGGCTCTGGATGACCATGTTGGTCATGCGCCGAGTGCCTTCGCGCTCTCCGTAGGTTTCGCTCATCCGGCGATGCACTTCGGCCGACGCGCAATCCCCCTGGATCGCGGATAGCCGGCCCACCAGCTCGGCCACCTTGCCAAAGAACGGGTACGTCGCCACGGACATGCCCCAACACAACGCGGCGACCGGAATGTCCGGCTGCGTCTTGTGGATGGCCACGCCACGATCCGCGTAGTCGACCAGCTCGGCGCGGGGCTCCAGCCACAGCCGGTTCAATACGGTGCGTGTTTTCTTCTTGGCTTCCGCGCCAAGTCCGGCTGCATCGAGCAGTGCATTCAGATCATCTAGTCCAGCCGCGCCAGCACGAACATTCAGCGCCGCAGCCGCCCAATCAAGCTGAATGAACCGATCAAAGCCTATTTTTGGGGCTGATGAATTCATTCGGTACCAATCACATAACTGACTTTCACAAAGGGCACGATCAGCTCTTCGATCGACACCCCGCCGTGGACCACCACCTGCTCGCCCTCCGGCACAAAGGCGGTTCGTCCGCCTGCGAATAGGGGCATGAAGTTCGCGGGTAGTCCAGCGATGTCCAACCTCACCGTGTTGGGATAGGCCGCAGCGGAATCGGCAAGCAATGGTTCGCTCCGATAAACCCGCACGCGCTCGCCGCGCGTTTCGGCAATGACGCCCTGGTTTGGTCTGCCGACACCGGCGGACTCCACGTTGCCGTGGTCCGCCGTGAGATAGATGTGGTATCCCTTGTCCAGCAGCAGCGAGAAAAGCCGGTCGACGAAACCAGTCGTCAACCAGTTCCCGATCCACATCGCCACGTCCTTCTTCGACCGCTCCTTGTGGAGCCGATCGTCCACCTCATCAATGACCAGGCCCACTACCTTCGGGCGCCGGTCGTTCAAGTCCGCCTCAAGCACATCCAGTTGATCAATCTGGCGCAGCGCGCGTCGGTACATCACCTCATTCGGATTGACGCCTTCGTTCTGCCAGAACGTCTTCCACAAGGATTCCTCCTTGTCCGTTCGGTCGATGGAGTCGTCGAACTCACGCGGCTTCAGACCCGAGAACAGCGCCTGACGCGACACCGATGTCACGGTCGGCAGCCATGCGAACGCGGTTCCCTCATCGAACGCGAAACGTTTGGTGGTGGCGATCAGGCGCTCGCGGATCTGCACCCACTGGTCGAAGGCCAGTCCGTCGAAGACCAGCAGAGCCACCTTCGTTTCCCCTGCGGATCGCCGATGGCGCAAGAAGCGCGGCACGTGGTGCACCATCACCGGGCCCTTGGTCACCGGCTGCAGGATCAGGTCGGCGTAGTGCTTGGCTGCGACCCAGGCTTGCAGATGCTCGTCAGATTGCGCTTGCAAGGTCTTGATCTGTTCCCGAATCACGGGCAAGTGTTCGCTGGCTTCCGTGCCGGGCAGGCCATGCGTGCGGGCCAGAATCTCACCGTAGCGCTTGGCGAACTCGCTCCAGTCCTTGTGCGAAGACGCTGCCGTTGGGATCGTCTCGATCAGGCCATCAATGCCTTTGAGCACCAAGGCATGCAACGCCGCCGGGTCTTGAACGATCCCCGCCTTGATCCAGCTCGGCATCCCCGCCGGGACGCTGTGCACCGCCAAGGGATGCAAGCTGCCGTCGAGGAACATGGAGTCGACCAGCACCTGCACATCGGAGTGATCGAAGGGGATATCGATCTTGGCGACGCCATCTTTTCCCAAATAAGCTGGCGGTGGCGGTTCGCCCGTGCGCGTGCCATCCAGTCCAAGTGTCTTCAGGTAGCGATACCACGCATCCTGCACCACGCGCAGCAGCGAGCTCTTGGACGCCAGCCATGTGGCGACGGGTTGGTCGGTGAACAGCCCCTTGCCTTGAATGATGCCTGCCGCGTGCTGGGCAAACAGGGGCGGCAACGAGCGGTTGGCAAAGTGAAGCCGCAGCAGCTCACGCCAGAAGTCCACCGGATTGCGAATCGACCTCGGCGCCAGTTGGTAGACGTGTTCGAGGATGAAGTCCTTGGACTCGTTCTCGCCCCGTGCATTCTGCAATTCCATCTGGTGGGCATGAAACAGTCCGGCAAGATGCTCCGGCTCGACTTGCTGCACTGCGCTGTAAGCCAGCTTGGGGAACAGATCGGCAAGGCTGAGGCGCACCACACGCCCGTGATGCACGATGTCCCACGGCAACGCATTCGCATCGGCGCTGCGCAGATGCAGAACCAGCGAGGGCGCTGGCCCCGCCTCACCGCGATCCCAGGCTGCGCGATAGCGTTCCTCGTATTCCGCCCGAAAGGCGAACGGGTCTTCGTACAGCATGACCTCGAAGCCGCGACCGCGTAGCTCGGTCAACAGCTTCTCGTCGAGCAACACATCGTCAGGGTCGCACGCCACCCACAGCCGGGTGAGGTCGGCTGTGAAATGGCTCAGGATGCGTTCCGTCCAAAGGCTCATGCATCACCTCCGACGCGCACCATCATCACGGCATTCAAATCCGGCACGCTGGCCTCCATGTCGTCCAGGGCGGCCATGCGTGCATCGTGTTCCTGTTGCAGTCGCTTGCGCCGGTGCTCGCGCACGGCGGGCAGGCCGATTCGCCCGATGGCCTGACCTCGGGACTCAAAGGCATACACCGCACGTTCGCGTTCTTCCTTCAGCCGGGCGCGGTGTTCGGTCAGTAGTTCGTTGAAGATCCGTTCGCCCTGGGTGCTGGCAGTCGACTGCGATGCCTCGAACCACTTCGCCGACTCCTCGGCACCCGTCACGGCATGCACGTCTACGGTTTCGGTAAGCAGCAGATCCCAGACGCGCTTGGCGGTCGGCACGAAGGGGCGGCCTTCCTCGTTGATGAACACTGGAAGGAAACGCTTCCGACTCAAGCCTTCAGCCGCCAGACTGATCTCCCACAGCGACCAGATGCCGCGTACCGAGTCCGGAAGACCGGTCACGCGGATCACCGGCAGCGGCTGCCCGGCGACAAAGCGTGGCAGCTCGCTGATCACAGCCCGGGCGCGTGGGTCTTCCATCGTGACCCATTCCAACTCCGGGTTCTCATCCGCCGTGCGGGCGTCAAAGCAGGCATGTGCCGACTCACTGCCGTCTGCCCACTTCACCCGCCACGCATTGCCAATCTTCGTTGCCAAGCCGCCGCGCGCAGCCAACCCGCTGGTGATGGCGCGCTCCAGCCAGAACTGCGCCGGGTGGTCGCGCCACTTGCGGGCATCATCGGCGTCCAGATCGTGCTCCGTGGTGAGCAGATCGCTGTTCTTCTTCGACTCCGCCAGGGTGGATCGAAGCTGCGACACCACCGCGTCGCACTCCTGTTCGATGGCATCCGGGTTCTGCAGACCGTGCACGAACAGCTCGTCGAAGATCGGGTCGGCCTCGACCGAGTCCATCACGTCGGCCGCCTTGTCGACGCCAAACTCCTGCGCGATGACCTCGAGCTTTTCCTCCAACACCTGGCGCACGCGGTGTTCCACGGTGTCTTCGAGTACGAAGTTGATGGCGCGGACCACATGCTTCTGTCCGATGCGGTCCACCCGGCCAATGCGCTGCTCGATCCGCATAGGGTTCCACGGCATGTCGAAGTTGACGATGACATGGCAGAACTGCAGGTTCAGACCTTCACCACCGGCATCCGTCGAAATCAGCACGCGCACATCCTTGGAGAACGCCTGCTGCGCACGGGTGCGGGTTTCCAGATCCATGCTGCCGTTGAGCGTCGCCACCGAGAAACCACGGCTCTCCAGGTAGTCGGCCAGCATCGCTTGCGTGGGCACGAACTCGGTGAAGATCAGTACCTTCAGCGCCGGGTCGCCTTCCTCCTGCTGCAGCTTGTAGATCAGCTCCAGCAGCGCCTCGGCCTTGGCATCAGTGCCAGCGGCCTCGGTTTCCCGCGCCAGATCCAGCAGCATCTCGACTTCGGACTTCTCCAGCTCCCAGCCACTGGACTGCATGGCCAGATCCACCTGGGACTGGCCGTCGAGGTCCGCCCACTCGTCCGGGCTGGTGTTCTCGAACAGGTTGGCCTGCGGCTGCGGTGCCTCCAGCAGGGCCTGGCGCTTTTCCAGCGTGGTGCGGATGGCTGCCGTGCTGGAGGTCACCAGCCGCTGCATCAGGATCATCAAAAAGCCGATGTGGCGCTGCTTGGCCGCCATGGCCTGGTTGTAGCCATGGCGCACATAGTCGGTCACCGCTTCGTACAGGCGCTGCTGCGAACCGTGTCGGGCCTGCCAGGCCACCGCCTGCAGCCGGGTGACACGCGGCTTGAACAGCGGCTGGCCTTCGGCATTGATCGATGCGCGCTTCTCGGTGCGGATTACGAAGGGCCGCACTCGGTCACGGCTGACGCTGCTCTCGTCCGGGAAGGCTTCGCGGTCCAGCAACTGCATTAGCCGCATGAACTGGTCGGTCTTGCCTTGGTGCGGCGTGGCCGACAGCAACAAGAGATAGGGCGAAGCTTCAGCAAGCGCAGCACCGAGTTTGTAGCGCGCCACCTGCTCGGTGCTACCGCCCATGCGGTGGGCCTCGTCGATGATGACCAGATCCCACGACGCCGAGATCAGGTCCTCGAAGCGCTCGCGGTTGTAGGTGTTGAGTTGCTCCAGGCTCCAGCCCCGACGACTCTCCATCGGCTTCACCGAATCCAGCGAGCAGATCACCTGGTCGTGCATGCGCCACAGGTTCTCTTCCTCGCCCGCGCCGCCGCTGCGCCACTGCCGGAAGGCCGCCAGCTCGGACGGTTCGATGAACTGGAATTTCTCACCAAAGTGCAGACGCATTTCCGCCTGCCACTGGCGCACCAGCCCCTTGGGCGCCACCACCAGGATGCGCTTCACCCGGCCACGCAACTTCAATTCGCGCAGCACCAAGCCGGCCTCGATGGTTTTGCCGAGACCTACCTCATCGGCCAGCAGGTAGCGGATACGGTCGCGACTGATGGCGCGATTCAGTGCGTAAAGCTGGTGCGGCAGCGGCACCACGCTGGACTGGATGGGCGCCAACAGCAGGTTGTCCTCCAGCGCATCCAGCAGCTTGGCTGCTGCCGTGGTGTGGAGGATCTGTTCCACGCTCGGGCGCACGCTTTCCAGCGAGGCCAGATCCACCGCCCGAGCACGCACCACCGCGTCCTTGGCGGGCAGCCACACGCGGTAGGCCACCTCGCCCCACACGTCCTGGCGCTCGATCACCCGGCACGGGGACGCCTGCCGAGTGAACCAGCACCAGTCGCCAATGGTGAAGTTGGTTCCGTCGCTCATTGCCCACCCAATTCGCGTTCGATCTGCTCGATGCTGGGCAGATTGGTTTGCAGTTCCTCGGGCAAAGATTCCAGCAGCTTGTATTCGGCCACGCCCATGGGCTGGGATTTGTCGCCCAAGGCGTATTCGGCCACGACTTCGTTTTTGCTTTTGCACAGCAGCAAGCCGATGGTGGGCGCATCCTGCTCGGCTTTGACCTGCCGATCCACGGCCGTGATGTAAAAACTCAGTTGGCCCAGGTGCTCGGGCTTGAACTTCTCGGCCTTCAGCTCGATGACCACATAACAGCGCAGCTTGAGGTGATAGAACAGTAGATCAATGAAGAAGTCGTCGCCGCCCACCTCCAGGTGAACCTGCCGCCCGACAAAGGCAAACCCCGCGCCCAGTTCCAGCAGAAACTGAGTGATGTGTTTGACCAGCGCCGACTCGATCTCGCGCTCGTCCGCCTCGTTACCCACGTCGAGAAAATCAAACAGGTAAGGGTCTTTGAGTGATTGCTGCGCCAGGTCGCTGCCCGGCATGGGCAGGCGTTCGACGAAATTGGTAATGGCCTGGCCACTGCGCTCCAGTCGCCGGGTTTCGATGTGGATGTTCAGGACATTGCGCGACCAGCCGTGCTCGATGGCTGCCTGGGCGTAGGCCAGGCGTATTTCTGGCGCTTTCAGCCTGCTCAGCAGCACCAAGTTGTGACCCCAGGGCAATTGTCCAACAGCCTGTTGGACAATTGCGGCATCTGGCCAAGCCTCGGCGAACGCTCGCATATACATCAGGTTGGCGCGGGAAAACCCCTTCATACCGGGAAACGCCACCCGCAAATCGTGCGCCAGCCGCTCGATCACCTTGCTGCCCCAGCCTTGGGTGGCTTGGCGCTGCAGGATGTCACGGCCAATCTGCCAATAGAGCTGTACCAGCTCGCGATTGACCGCCAGTGCCGCGCGCTGCTGCGCGCCATGGATACGGCCTTTCAGCTCGTCCAGCCACAGCGCGTAGCCTTCAGGGACGGGCAGCAGCGATACGGCCTGTTCGCTTTGGGTTGGGTGTTTGGCCATTTACGGTTCCTCAGTACGGCTCAACGGCTTTCAGACGGAGATGGTGGCTCTGCCGCCTTGGCCGCATCAAAGTCATGGTTCCAATCGCCTATCTGTTTGCGTTTGGCGGCTGGCAAAGCCTTGTCAACCTTGGCACGAAACTCCGGGTTTTTCGTTTGCTCGTAGGTCACATCCTTGAACACGAGCTTCACCTCAGGCACCTCATCTTTGGTCCGATCCAGACTTTTCTGAATACTGTCCCGCAGTTGTTTCTCATCCAGCTTGGAGCCCGTCCGAGCTGCGCGCTCGGCGATCAACTTGGCAGCTTCATCGATGATCTTGCCCGCCTGCTCGTCCAGTCTCTGCCGAATCGCTTCTGAGTAGGCTTCCAGTTGCACACGATAGGCAGCCACCAAACGCTCCAGGTCTTGCTTGTCGTCCTTGGCAATCAGGCGGCCAAAACCCGCCACATTGAACAGGTAACGTCGCTCCAGCTCATTGCGCTGCCGTTGCAGGGACGCTTCGCTGACCTTTTCCGTCAGCGGTTCCCCCTGTTGATTAAAAGCGGCAGTGCCATTGTTGAACGCCGGCACTTCGATTTCCTCATCCCGAAAGTCGCCAAAAGCCCGCAATCTGGATTCCACCAGGCCCTTCAGCTCGCCCTGGATATCCGCGTTCATGTAGTCGTTGGCAACCTTCAGCTCGCGCTTGGAAAACTTCGCGCCCTTCACCGTGAACTCGGCGAACTGCAGCTTGGTGCTGAATACACGGGTGATGCGCGCCAGATCCACCGGAATCGGCGGATTCTTGGCCAGACCATCCAGTGTCTTTTGCACCCTCTCTTTGGTGACCACCTCTACGCCGACCTCCGCATCGAATGGGAGCGTATCGGTGCCGGCGGCAGACACGGCATGCGCCAATTGCTCGCCAGGATGCGCGCCCAGCAACAGGCCGTTCGGTGCTCGTTCGGATGGTGCGGCAGTGTTGCCGAGCGGCGCGGCTTCCACCGAGCGCGGTGTGGGCGACCACACCAAAGTGACGTCATCCACCAAGAGCACGCCCACCCGAAGCCCCGGTTGCGCCATCAACGCGAAGCTCTGGCGGTCGGCGTAGCTGCTCAACAACTCAAGCCCCTTGGCATCGCCGTAGCCAATGCGGCATACATCCTCATCCGGATCGATCACCACTGTGACCTGCAGGCGATCGATCTCGGCAAGGCGCTTACCCAGTGCTTCCGCCACCGCCTGATGCACGCCCGGCGCCACAAACACGACACGTTGCTGAGCGTTGCCGATGAGCTTGATCAATGACGAATCATTGACCTCCTGAAAAGTGCTCATAAGCCATCCTCAGTACGGGTCAGCGCGAGGTCATAGAGGGTGAGCAGCTTTTCATCCTCTTGCAACGCTGCGTCGGGCACTTTGGCTGCGATGTCGATGATCGTCTGATAGTCCTTATTGCCCCATGCCGTTCTGAAACCAGCCCGCAGCGCTTCCAGGCGGAACTCCTTCAGACGGCGACCCGTGAACGCTCGATAGTGGTCAAACTCCTTGAGCAGCGCCTTCTCGCGTTTCTTCTCCAAGTCCTGTGCTTTGTTCGGGTCGGGCACGTACCAACGATCCTTGGCCTTGGCCACCAGTGCGGGACTATTCTTCTCCAGCCCGCGCAGATCCTTGTGGTTGGTCGAGAGGTAGCTATGGATTTGGCTCGGCACCTCACCCGTGCCGTCGTACTGAATGAAGTTGTCTTCCAGCAGGGCGGCGAGTTCCGGCTTCGACTCGTGCTTCTTCCAGCCTGCACCGAGCTGGCTGATGAAATCGGTGTGGACCTCTTGGTAGGTTGATGGGCGACGCTTCAAGAAATCGGTCAACCAATCAATCGCGCTGCGCTCATCGGATACGAACATCTCCATCTGAGGAGCGATTGCAACCTGCATACGCTTTTTGTCGTACTCGGTGACCTGATCCGGCAAAAAGATCATTCCATCCCGCTCAACGAAGCGCTGCACAAGACCCGCTTGAAACTCATGAGTGGACATAGGAACAGGCACGTTGTGCCGGATGAACCACGCAACCATGCGATCGAAAATTATTCTTGGGTCACGCTCTGCGATGAATTCCAGAGTGCTGTTCCGCACCTTTACGGTAGGCAGATAGTTCAAGTGCGTCCGAACGAAATCCCAAACTGAATCCTCACTACCACCAGTCTTGGCGAATCGATCCTCGAGACCGCCATTGGGCTTGTAGGCTGAGATAACTAGATCTTGTTTGACGGCCGTGGTAGTCGTTACTGCTTTGAAACTCCCCTGCTTCTTATCAAGAGCCGAAACATTTGCGACAACGAATCCAGCCTCTTGCAGAGAGGTTTGAATGGTGTTCCACACGGATGCTTGGGTATTCGAGAATTCAACAGTCATCCACCTGCCCGGCTTCAGCTTTCGGAATGCCTCTTTGAAGCAGATCGACATCAGCGCCCGGTAATCATCAAGCGACTTTCCATGCGCCCGATTTTCGATGGCCTCAGGCACAATATTCGTGAAGACTTTGAGCCATGCCTCCCAAAGAAAATTGAGCTCTGAATAGCTGATATTCGCACCAAACGGCGGGTCTACAAAGATGTAATCAAGACTGTTATCCGGAATGAGCGTTGTCGCGGACGAGCCAGTGAATACAAGCTGGCGCGTTGTTTTATCTCTCTTGCCGAGGTAAGAGGCGACGTCTGCAATTCGGTACGAGATCATTTCCAGTACAGAATATTCAATCTGGTTCGATGGTACGTAGAGCGTTCCAGCCAAAATTCCCGCCGTCTTTGATAGATTTGAATTAAGACGGCTCACGGCAATCTTATGCATCTTGCTTGCGCGCGGCAGCTGATCACCGACCAAGCAGAGCAACTGTCCTTCCATCGAAGAATGTTTGAGATGTGCGCGCAGACTTGAGAGAACCGCCAGATTCCGCTTGGTATAGAAATGATGGACGTGAGTAATACCAATCGGATCATTTCGTCTGGACTCGCCGCCGTCCATCATCCGATCAGTCGGACACCAGTTTAGGAGCGCCTGGTCCTCGATCTTCTCCACTATCGCCTTGTCGACGACATCAGGGCGCTTTTCAAAGCGCTTTCGACCAACGCTGTAGTTGATCATTACGGGCGCTTGCTTTGCCTGACGTATTGGTTGCTTCGTCGCGTCATCGATTCTGCTAACCCAAGCGCGCTCCATCCCTCGTTTGGTCAGCTTAGATGAGCAATGCGGACAATCGAACTCATCACGAACAGCGCCAGCCTTCTCATCTACTGCAGCGTCCCAGAAAATCACTTCACCAGCGCATTCTGGGCAGGTAAAAACGTCAGACCACACGGTATAGTTGATTCGACCTATGGAGCCGATACCGCTTAGGTTTGGTCGGTCGTCTGATCTAACGATACGAAGCGCGTCTTCAATTTGCGCCGGCGTGGATGCATGCAGAGTCTGGTACATCCACCCGCACTCTCGTTCGACGGAGGCCAGTGATTTCTGTGCCTCTGATTCGAATGCAACGACATCAGCTGGCGTGTTGTAGTTGTAGGCAATAAAGCTTGCCGCCGGCGCCAGATCATTGAGAATTGCTCGGCGGACACCGATCTTCGAGAATGGCTTCCAAGCCGTACGTCCATCCTCGTTGGCTTGTTCGTAAATGGTGCCGTCGGGGTCCACTCGGAAGCCCATTGACTGCACAACAGAACGATCCCCGCACATTTGCGCTGCAACACCGGTCATTCCCGTACCACAAAAACCGTCGTAGATGAGGTCGCCCGGCTGCGTGTAATGCAGGATGTACCGCATGATTGCCTTGTGCGGAACCTTGGTGTGGTAGCTGTGCGCGTTGTAAATCGGATCGTTTTTGCCCTCGCTGACATCTGCGGCAAAGGGCTCTTTGCTGTACGGAACTGACGAATCGTAGGGCTTACCGTAGTGCCGGACGAAATCCTCGATAAAAGGATTCGGGCAAGCCGTGTAGTACGGCGGATCAGAAAGCGCGAGGATGTCTTCATCCGAGCCGAGAGGAAAACCTTCGATCTTCCGGAACGCAGGGTCTTTGAGTTTTTCGGCAAGCAGCTTCAGGTAGTGCTCGCGGCGAGCCTCATCATTCGGGAACGTTTGCCCGAGGCATTCAACCGGGCCGGACTTGGCCGCGTGGTTCTGGAAAAGATCACTCATCAGTCGTTCCTCAAATTCTTGTTGTCATAATCGAGCGGTCACCGTGTCACTCGATCACGAAGCGCAGCTTGGTGGCATCCTTGCCCTTGCAGCGCTCGTTCATGAAGGTGTCGAAGCGCTTGCGCAGGTCGTCCGGTGTGGCTGGCGATCCACCTTGCAGCAGCGCCTGCTTGATCTCTTCACCCTTGACCGCAATCTTCTCCAGCCCCGACAGCGCCTCTTGCACGGCGTTGGCGAACTCGGTGGTCATCGGGTCCGGCAGCTTGCGCGAGGCCAGGAAGGCGTCGATCAGTTTCTTGGACGCGGGCGGCAACAGGCCCAGGCTGTCCTGTGTGAACGGGTCTTCCAGGTTCTCCAGCAGGGTTTGCTGCCAGTTGGCCACCAACTGATCCAGGTCATCGTCGAGCTTGTGCAGGCGGTTGGCCGCCGGGATCATCTCCAACTGCTCGGCAGACGGGCGGAACTGACAGTGCGGGCAGACGGCGGTTGTGACCAGGGTCGGCTCATCCAGCGAGGAACAGCTCTTCAGGCCATTGAGGGATTCCTCGAAGGCGGTGAGCTGGCTGGTGGGCATCAACGACACGCCGGCCAACACGCGTAGCGCCAGCAGGCGGTCGTCCTTGCGCAGGGCGTTGCGGGTCTTGTCCTCGGCCACGCCCAGCCGCGCCTTGCTGTGGCTGGCGATGTAGGCGGTGATGTAGTCCTTCTTGAGCTGGTTGAGCGTCTGCCGGTATTCGGCGGCATGCTCGGCGGTGCGGTCCTGGCTCAGTTTGTCCTGCAGCGCTTTGCGGGCCGCCTCGGCCTGCTTCACCCACGGGTGCTCGGCAGGCAGCACCATTTCGGCCTGCGAGAGGTAGGACGCCGTGCTGCCCAACTCCACCACCAGTTCGAGCAGACGCTCGACGGCGGCCAGGATTTCCAGATTCTTCTTCTGGCCGTCCAGGTCTTCCTGTGTGACGCGCAGATTCTTGAGCTTGCCGACGGTGTTGTAAGGCGCCAGCGACTCGGTGAACTTCTTCAGCGAATCGAGCCGGGCGTGCCAGTCTTTGGATTCTTCTTCGCGCAGCAGGTTCTGGCCCCAAAAACCGAGCTTGCCCTGCTGCAGGTCGGAGCCAGCCTTGAGCACGCGCGGCACCAGCGCGCTGACTTTCTCCTGCAGCTTGATGACCGGCTCGGTGTCGCCCTGGCTGGCCTTCTGCGCCAGACCGGACGGCAGGTCGAACAACTCGAACAAGGCACGCAGCACCGCGAGGTTGATCTCCTTGGGCGCCTCGACGTGCTTGAACTGCTTGAGTTCTTCCAGGGAACGCTCTGCGAGCTGCACCAGCTTGCCGGAGTCGATCTTGTCGCCGGTGATCGACAGCACGATGTCGCCGGAGTAGACCAGCCCGCCCAGCACGGTGACCAGCAGATCAGGCTCCAGCCGGTACTTGATCGGCGCGAAATACTCGACGTCGGAAGTGCCCGACAGCAGTTCGCTACGGTTGAGTACCTGGCCGTGGCCCTTAGCCTTGAGGCGGTTGAGCACTTCCTGTGCGTAGCGGGAATTGGCCGGATCGACGCGGTCACCATCGAGCAATTCCAGCGCATCGAGTACGGCGAGCGCATCCTTGGTGCGAGTGCCGCCAGCCAGTGCGCGCAGCGCGTTGCCGATCAGTTGCTTGCGGTTGGCCTCGGTGACCAGCACCGAGAAGGTGGGATATTCCGGCGAGAGATCGACGAAGCGCTGGCCCAGCACCAGGCCCGAAATGACGTTCACCACGTCGCGGAAGTTGATGCGCTCGTCCGCCCCAAGCCGTGCTCGGTCGCGCAACGACACGCCTTTGGCCCACTCCTGCAGGTTCTTTTTCTTGCCCTGGTAGGTAACCTCGAAGGCGGTCATCTGCTTTTCCTGTAGCCACTTGCTCATGGCGCGCAGGAAATCCTGTGCCTTGGAGAGGTAGATGGCCTTGGCGCCGCCACTGGCGGTGGAGGCCAGATCGAGCGCTGCCGCGTAGGACGACAGATGTCGCTTGAGATCGTTGTCCAGCCCGGTTAGGCGGAAAAACACCTCGTCCGACAGGTTGTTGTCGCTGAACTTCGGCTTGTCGAAGGGCTGGATGAAGTAGACGTAGAAGTCGCGCTCGGGTTGGGCCGTGGGCCGATCGTTCGGCGCCCCGAAGAACAGGTAGCCCATGCGTTCGACGCGGCGCTCCTGCCACTCGAGCTGGTACTGCCAGATCTGGAAGCCGGGATAGCGCAGGTCGTCGCTGCACTCCATCAGCGCCTTGACGGCGCTGTAGTAGGCGCGGTCGAGTGCGTCGTCGGACAGGGCTTCGGCGCGCTTTTCGATCTGCGCGTCGTAGTCGATGTCCTTTTTGAGGTCGAGGTAATACTGCTCGGTATCCGGCGCCTTGGAAATAAACTGGCCGTTGACGGTCTTCAGCACCTCCCGCATCACGGTCTGCACCATCGACAGCAGGTTCTCGGCCGGGTCGCCCGGCATGTCTTCCACGCCTGGCTGGAACAGGCACAAGGCGTCGCGCAGCTCGGCAGCCGTGGGGCCAATCGGCACATGGATGTCGCCGCCCGTGGTCAAACGGTGCACGGCCAACGCGTTGATGACGCGCAGTGCCATTGCCTTGTAGGCCGGGCGCGTGAAGGCCTGCTGCACGCGGGACTCCAGCACTTCGGACACGCGCATGACTTCCTTGATGTTGGGGTCAGCGCGCAGGACCGAGTTGGCCTTGATGGTGTTCCAGAAATTCTCGTAGCTGATGAACAGCGGCTTGTCAGCGGGAACTTCCTGGTCGAGGATGGCCAGCATCGCGGCCTCGATGGTCTTGAGTGCGCCGCGCTTCTCGGTGAAGTGGATCTGCTCGAAGGTCTTCAGGTAATCCGGGTGAACCGGGAACAACCGCACGTACTCGTCCATGCGCTCGTTCATGGAGCCGTAGAACTTGGCAAACGGCGTGAGGTATTCGCGGATCTTGTTCTGCTGGTCGGCCGTCTTCTTGAGCAGGCGCGCGGAGACGACGAAGCTGACATCCTGGCGGTCGATCAGGATCTGCGTGAAGCGTTCGTTGACCCGGCGCATGCTGTCGGCGACGTGCTGGAAGCGCACACTGTCAAAGATGGCTTCCTGCACACCAGCCACGAAGCGGAACTTCAGGTGCTTGGTGACCTCTCCGATCTGACGCAGGATGGCAAGGTCCTGCACCAGTTCGTGATCGCGACGGGACTGCAGGTACTCCAGGAACTCATCAACAACCAGCAGCACGCCCTGGTCCGGGAATTTCTCCGCGAACGCGGCCATCATCTCCTCGAAGGAGTCCTTGTTGTTGAGCTCCTTGTCGGCAGTCGGGAACGTGTAGTCGACGCCGATCTTTTCGAGGAAACGCTCAAGCTGCAAGGTGATGATCTGGCGCAGCGGCATCTGCAGCCCACCCACCTCGATACGCAGCACCTTGAAGCGGCCGGCGATCGGGACAACTGCCTCGGCGACCTTGGGGTGGCGAATCATCGGCGCATACGCGGCGTCTTCAGCCACCAGCGAAAGGACCGACATCAAGTGCGACTTACCGGTGCCGTAGTTGCCGACGATCAGCACGCCCTTGTGATCGACCGAATCATCAAAACTGAGCTGGGGAACCATGAGCTTGGAGATCCGCTCGGCCATGTCGTCGGAGATGACGTAGGTCGCGACGAGCTTCTTGGCCTCGTCCGGGCGCCCGGCATCGAGCAGCTGAATGACTGACTCGATCTGCTCGAACTGGATCAGATCTCCGTATTTCATGTTCTTGGCCATATGGTTCTCTCTTCACCATAGCGTCAAATTTCGAGTACGACCACGCCGTCGCGGCTGTAGTCACGATGTTCTGGATGGCTCATGTCCGCGTACACCAAGCGGTCTCCGCGCAGCTCGCCAGGCCAGACGGCCACGACGCGCTTGGAATGAGCCAGCCGCCTGACGAGGTCAAGCGGATTGATCTGCAGGCTCGGCTCGAATAACAACTCGAGGTTGTCGAGCACCAGCGGGTCTTCAGTGCGTTCCCTGTCCGCGATCTCCCGCAGGAGCTCACCGGCTGAGAAGCCACGCTTACTGTTTGGCGTGGCGGCAAGTCGGCGCCCCAGCTCCATGCCGACGTTGAGCGGCTCGATATTGAGCTTGGCGCTGAGTTGGCGCAGCAGTTGGGTCTTGCCACTGCGGCTGGGACCGACCAGCAGGATCAGCTTGCTGTTGAGGTCGCCGATTTCGCCGATGAGTCGTTCGAGTTTTGCGAGCATATGCATCCCCTTGGCACTCTACAACCACAAGCCAAGTGCGTTGTGACTGAGTTGGATCAGCAAGCAGCTCGGTTGCCATCCTGACTGGATCTTGAACTAGTCTAAAGCGGATTGTCGCAGAAAGTAAATAACGTCTCCAAAGCACCTCCAGATCCACAAAAATCAGGCAAATTCAACATATATGAATTATTTTACATTAAATGTATGACATATATTAATTTTGAAATAACATTTCCATATCAACCAGTCGATCATTTTTATTACATAATTAGCAGACAACTAGGGAAGTAAATTAAAGGCACTAAAATAAATCGCCTATCAAAACTACTTATCATTCGACAGAAAAACTTCCACCCCCATGCTCACCCAAACCAAACTCTGGCTAACCGACCGCCGCACCAGACTCTGGTTCACCCCCGCCGTCACCAGCCTGGCCGCCATCCTGCTGGCGCTGGGCGCGGCCGTGTTCAACCAGTGGGTGCCCGACAACTACTTCCCCAACATCGAGCGCGAGACGCTGGACGACCTGCTTAGCGTGATCGCCTCCAGCATGCTGGCGGTGACCACCTTCTCGCTCGGCATCATGGTGTCGGCCTTCGCCTATGCCTCTGGCAGCGTCACCCCGCGCGCCACCGAACTCGTCATGGGCGACGAAGGCACGCGCGTGGCGATTGCCAGCTTTCTGGGCGCCTTCATCTTCTCGCTCATCGCCAAGATCGCGCTGGGACTGGGCTACTACGGCCAGGCCGGGCGCTTCATCCTGTTTGTCGGCACCGTGCTGGTGCTGCTCTACCTGATCATCACCCTGATCCGCTGGGTGCGCACCCTGTCCTCGCTCGGCCTGCTTGGCAACACCCTGGCCAAGATCGAAAAAGCCGCCCAGACCGCCATCGACGACTACCGTGCCCACGCCAGCATGGGCGCCCTCAACGGCCCGGAACAGCCCGCCGCCGGCACCCCCATCCTGGCCGATGCCGTCGGCTACCTGCGCCACATCGACCTGCCCGCACTCAACAAGCTCGGCAGCAGCCTGCAGGCCCCGATCCACATCCGCACCCGTCCCGGCGACCTGATCGGCCCCGACACCGTGCTCGCCATCGTCGCCAGCCAGATCGATGCCGACACCGCTGCCAGCGTGCGCCAGCTGTTCATCGTCAGCCAGGAACGCAGCTACGACCAGGACCCGCGCTTTGGCCTGCTCGTTCTCAGCGAAACCGCCCAGCGCGCCCTCTCCCCTGCCACCAACGATCCCGGCACCGCCATCCAGGCCATGACCATCATGACCCGGCTGCTGGTACGCCTCGGCCAGCCGGCAGATGAGCAGCAGCGCCAGAAAGTGCCGCAGCTGCCCTACGTCACCCTGCTCCCGCTGCACACCGACTGCCTGATCCACGACGGTTTCGACCCCATCGCGCGCGATGGCGCCGGCCTGCTGGAAGTCCTCAGCCGCATGCAGCAGCTGCTCGCCATGATCGCCAGCGCCACGCCTGCCCTGCAATCCGCAGCCCGGACCCAGGCGGCCACCGCGCTGGCCCACGGCGAGCGCAACCTGCCGCTGCCGCAAGATGTGCAGGCCTTGCGCACCCTGCACCAGCAGCTGCACGATCCCGCTGCCCACTGATCCCAGCTCCCGCCCATGGACTCCCTCTCCCAACTCGTCCTCGGCAGCGCCCTGGCTGCCACAGCTGCCCCGGCCCGACACCGCCGCGCCGCCCTGCTCGCCGGTGCCGCCCTCGGCACCCTGCCCGACCTGGACGGCTTCGTCATCTCCGCCATCACCAGCAACCCGGTCCATCTCATGACCTGGCACCGTGGCGCCTCGCACTCGCTGTTCCTGCTGCCACTGCTGGCCTGGCTGATCTGGTGGAGCTTCAGGCAGCGCAACGGCCGCGTCGCCCAGGCACCACGCGCCTGGTTCTGGGCCATCTTCCTGCCGCTGTTCACGCACCCAATCCTGGACGCCTTCACCTCCTACGGCACACAGCTGTTCTGGCCGCTGCCGGTACATCCGGCCATGTGGTCCAGCCTCTTCATCATCGACCCGGCCTATACGCTGTGGCTGCTGCTCGCCGTGCTGGCTGCCTGGTGGCTGCGCGAGCGCAGGCTGGCGCAGCAGCTGCTCGTCGCCAGCCTGATCGCTTCCAGCAGCTACCTGGCCTGGTCACTGGCGGCCAAATCGATGGCGGAGCATGCCGCACAAGCCACGCTCGCCCCCATGGGCCTGGCCGAGGCGCCACGCTTCTCGGTGGCGGCACCGTTCACCAGCCTGCTCTACCGCGTCGTCGTCATGACGCCGGACGGCTACCTGATCGGCGATCGCGCCGTGCTCGCCGACCAGGGCCCGATGCGTTTCAGCGCGCATCGCTCCGACACCGCCGCGCTACAGGCCGCCAGCCACATCCCCGCCGTGCAGGAGCTGAGCTGGTTCAACCGCGGCTATATGCGCGCCCAGGTGCGCGATGGCCAACTGGTGCTGAGTGACCTGCGCATGGGCATCGACCCGAACTACAGCTTCAACTTTGCCGTGGCGCAACAGGCTGGCCAGCAATGGCAGCCACTGGACATGCCGCAACGCGTACGCGCCAGCGGCCCCGGAGCGCTGTCACGCGCCAACCTGGGCATGCTCTGGCGCGGCACCTGGGAGCGCGCCCTGCAGGGCACGCAGGGCTGATCCCCTGCTTCAGCGGTTCTTCTCAGCCGACAGCACCTGGCCGCTGGCGGCATCCACCAGCACCTCGTACTTCTGCTGGGGCGTCACGACATCCACTTCGTACAGCAGCTGGCCTTTCTCGCGCTCCAGATCAACCTTGACCGCCTTGCCACCGGCATAGAGTTTTTCTGCATTGCTGGCTGCCTGGGCGGCAGTCACCTTCACGCCCTGCAGCTTGTCGGCGGCACCCCTGGCCTGCTTGTCCCGCGTGGACAGCACCGCGCCATCGACGGCATTGATCTTGACCTCATGCTTGCTGTCAGGGCCCAGCAGCTTGACCTCGTAATAGGCCTGCTGCTGGCCCTGTTCCAGCTCCAGTTCCACCGCCTTGCTGCCCTGCACCTGCAGCTCGGCGGTGACCAGTGCCTGCTCGGCACTGACGCGAATCGCCTGCAGCTGGCTGGCATCCAGGGAACTGGCCAGCGCCACGCTGCCCAGGGCAGATGCGCTCAGCAGGGTGGCCAGAATGGTCGTGGTGATACGGTTACGGGTAGACATCATGAACTCCTTGTAGTTGCTGCGGTGGCATGAGGGCCACCGACAGCGTCATGATGTGCCGCCAACCTTAGGGCTGGCTGATGGCTGGCCGCCGTTGCCAGCCGTTACAGCAGCCGGAACGCCGCCATCGCCACCAGCGTGGGCGGAATCGCCGCCACCAGCAGCCAGAAGAAGTGAATCGCGCCGTTGGGGAAGTATTCCTTCAGGATGGTGGCGCCTGCCGGGTTGGGTGCGTTGGCAATCAGCGTCAGGCCGCCACCGGACACGGCACCAGCCACCAGGGCCAGCTTGAACTCATCGCTCAGGCCTTCCACCAGCGAGCCCAGATAGGTCAGCGCGGCGTTATCGGTAATCGCCGTCAGGCCGGTAGCCACGAAGAAGACCGAATCGGCACTCAGGCTCATCAGCAGCGGCTGCAGCCACCACTGCTGCAGGCCGCCCAGCACCACCAGGCCAGCCAGGAAGAAGGCCACCAGCAGCGCCTCGCGCAGGATCAGCGGCGACTGGTGACGGGTGTAGGCTGCGGTAAAGCCGAGGAAGAACAGCAGCAGGCCCATGAACACCACCGGATGGTGGGCCGTGACCACGACGCCGGCCAGGAACAGCACATGGATCAGCATCACGACCATGGGCACGCGTACTACTTCGGCCTCGGGATCAACCTTGAGGCGCACCAGCTCACGCTGCAGGATCAGCGTCACGGCCAGGGCATTGAAGAACACGGCAATGGCAGCGCGCCAGCCGAAGTTCATCAGCATGAAGCTGATGTCCCAGTTCCACTTGGCCGCCACCATCAGCACCGGCGGTGCCGCAAACGGCGTCAGCACGCCACCGATGGAAATATTGACGAACAGGACGCCCAACGTGGCGTACTTGAGCATGCTGCTCACGTTGTGGCGGAAGATGGTGTCGCGCAGCATCAGTGCGCCCAGGGTCATGGCGGCCGGCTCGGTGATAAAGGAGCCCAGCAGCGGCACAAAGGACAGCAGCACGAAATACATCGCCATGGTGCGCGGCAGCGGCACCAGACGCGCCAGTGCGTGCACGCCAGCCGTGGCCAGGTCCAGGATCGGGCGTGTAGCCGCCACCACCATGATCACGAACACGAACATCGGCTCGGTGAAGTTGCGCGATTCGACGTATTCCAGCGCCTGCTGCGGGCCGGTCAGCGCCAGCATGACCAGCACCATGACCATGGCCCAGAAGCCGAACACGACCTCGACTTCGCCCAGCAGATGCCAGACGCCGCCATGGCGCGGATTCTTGTGCGCCAGATCGTGGAAGAACTTGGTGGAGAAGGTGTGCAGCAGCGCCAGGGCAAAAATGCAGGCAGCCACGATCTGCACGGTAGAGGGATTGAGGGTTTCCATAGGGTCGACAAAACTCCGCGTGGCGGCCCGACCAGCGCAAGACAAACCTGTCAGGCACCCCATGTGCCAGACACCCAACTGATGATTTTAACCTATCACGTAGACCAATTTCTGCTAGCGGAAAAACGCGTAGCCGACCAGCACTGCCGCCACGATGCCAACCAGGTCGGCAAACAGCGCGCAGCCGAGTGCGTAGCGCGTGTCCTTGATCCCAACGCTGCCAAAGTAGACCGCCAGCACGTAAAAGGTGGTTTCGGTCGATCCCTGGATGATGGCGGCGACCTGCGCCGGGAAGGACGCCACACCATGCGCCTGCATCACGTCCACCATCAGCCCGCGTGCGCCGGAGCCGGACAGGATCTTCATCAGCCCCACCGGCAGCGCCGGCAGGAAATCGGTCGGCAGGCCGAAGGCGGTGATGAGGCTGGCAATGCCTTGCAGGATCCAGTCCATGCCGCCAGCCGCGCGGAACACCGCAATGCCGCACAGCATCGCCACCAGGTAGGGAATGATCTGCACCGCCACGCCAAAGCCTTCCTTGGCGCCATCGACAAAGGTTTCGTAGACCGGGATGCGGCGCACCGCGCCGGCCAGCAGGAACAGCACCACCAATGACAGGATCACGCCACTGCCGATGGCGCCGACCAGCTGCGAGGCCTGCTCCGCCGGCAGCCCGGTCAGCCACCAGCTCAGAGCGCCGATCAGCGCGCCAAACAGCAGCACCGGCAGCCAGATCGCCGGCTTCCACACCGGCAGGCGCTGGATCAGTGCCACCAGCAGCAGTGCCGCCAGCAGCGAAATCGAGGTCACCACCAGCGTCGGCAGGAAGATGTCAGCAGCGTTGAAACCACTCAGGCCCTGCTGCATGGCGATGGTCTGGCGGATCGCGATCACCGAGGTCGGGATCAGCGTCAGGCCGGCGGTGTTCAGCACCAGGAACAGGATTTGCGCGTTGGTGGCGCGCTCCGGCTGTGGGTTGAGCGACTGCAGCTCCTGCATCGCCTTCAGGCCCAGCGGCGTGGCGGCATTGTCCAGCCCCAGCATGTTCGCCGAGATGTTCATCGTCATCGCGCCCTGCGCCGGGTGGCCGGAGGGCACGCCGGGAAACAGGTGGCGGAACAGCGGGTTCACGCCGTGCGCCAGCAGATTGATCAGGCCGGCGCGCTCGCCCACGCGCAGCAGGCCCAGCCAGAGCGCCATCATGCCGGTCAGGCCGAGTGCAATCTCGAAGCCAGACTTGGCGGCATCGAACAAGGCGGTGAGCAGACGCGAGAACGCCTCCAGATCCCCCTGCAGCAGCTGCCACAGCGCGATCAGGAATGCCGAAACAAAAAAACCCAGCCAGACGAGATTGAGGACCATGCGTACCCAGTGCGCGCAGCGCCGGCTCCGTGGGGAACCGGCCTGCGTTGCCAGCGCCTTACAGCTGGTAGGTCACCAGACGGAAATCCGGATCATCCGGATAGGGCTTGATGCTGAAGCCGAGCGAGCGCATCAGCTTCAGCATATTGCTGTTGCTGGTCAGCACCAGGCCGATGATCTCGCGCAGGCCCTTGTCGCGTGCCACGTCCATGATGGAGCGCATCATGCGCGAGCCCATGCCCTTGCCGGACATGTCGTCGGCGATCAGCAGCGAGAATTCGCAGGTGCTGCTGTCGGGGTTGGTGACATAGCGCACCACGCCGACCAGGCGTTCCTGCTCGGTGACCTTGCCGTCCGGGCTGATCTCGCGCTCGTCCAGTATCGCCACCAGCGCCATTTCGCGGTCGTAGTCGATCAGCGAGAACTTGGCCAGCATGCCGGGCGAGAGCTCGGTCAGTGCGGAGACGAAGCGGTTGTAGCGGCTTTCCGGGCTCAGGCCGCGTACCAGCTCCTGCAGCATCTGGCCATCATCCGGGTGAATCGCGCGGATCGTGTAATGGCCACCGCCACGCAGCGGCCATTCCTGCTTGAAGTGCGCCGGGTACGGCAGGATCGACAGGTGCTGGTAGGGGCGCGCCGTGGCCGTGGTGTTGCCGACCACGATGCGCGCATCCACCGCCACCGCGCCGTTGGCGTCCACGATGATCGGGTTGATGTCCATTTCACGCAGCTGCGGCAGTTCGCACACCATCTCGGAAACGCGCAGCAGCACCTGCTCCAGCAGCTCGCGGTCCACCGCGCTGGCACCGCGCCAGTTGCCCAGCGTGGCCGAGACGCGCGAGCGGTCGATCATGTGGCGCGCCAGGAACTGGTTGAGCGGCGGCAGCTCCATGGAGCGGTCGCGATACAGTTCGATCATGGTGCCGCCGGCACCGAAGGCGATCACCGGGCCAAAGGCCTCATCGGTCACCACGCCGATATACAGCTCGCGGCCGCGCACATGGCTGGCCATGCGCTGCACCGTGATGCCGTTGATGCGCGCCGACGGCTGCTTGCGGCGCACGTTTTCCATCATGTCCTCGTAGACATCGCGCACGCCGATGGCGTTCATCACGTTCAGCGCCACGCCGTTGACGTCGGACTTGTGCACGATGTCGGGCGAATCGATCTTGAGCGCCACCGGGAAGCCCAGCTGCGAGGCCAGCATCATCGCTTCGGTGGTGCTGCGCGCCAGGATCGTCTGCGTGACCGGAATGTGGAAGGCCGACAGCAGCGCCTTGGATTCCATCTCGGTCAGGATCTGGCGGCGTTCGGCCAGCACGCCTTCCAGCAGCAGGCGCGCGCCTTCCACGTCGGGCTTGGCCATATTGCTCAGCGGCGGCGGCGTCTGCTGCAGCAGGCGCTGGTTATGGTAGAACTGCGAAATATTGCCAAAGGCACCGACTGCCGCTTCGGGGCTGCGGAAGGTGGGGATATCGGCCTCGCGCAGCGCATCGCGCGCTTCACGCACTGCCGTATCGCCCATCAGGCAGCTGATCAGCGGCTTGCCGATCTTCTTGCGCTCCTGTGCCACGGCCACGGCTACCGCCTTCATGTCGACATCGCGCTTGGGCGTGTGGATGGTCAGGATGCCGTCGATATCGGCCTCCTTGGCCACTACCTGCAGCGCCGCCACATAGTGTTCAGGCTGGGCTTCCTCGGACAGGTCGATCAGGTCCACCACCGAGGCCTGCGGCAGCAGGCGCGGCATCAGCGCGTTGATGGCTTCCTGCGACAGGTGGCCGAGCTCCAGGCCGATGTCATTGGCACGGTCTGCCGCCAGCACGCCGGGGCCGCCACCGTTGGTGATGATGGCCAGGTGGTTGCCGACCGGGCGGTAGCGCGAGGCCAGGCACTGCGCGGCCGAAAACAGCTCGGTGAAGGAGCGGATGCGCACCGCGCCGCCACGGCGCAGCGCGGCGTCAAACACCTCGTCACTGCCGACAATCGCGGCAGAGTGGGTACGCGCCGCGACGTTGCCGGCGCGCTTGCGGCCAGCCTTGAGCACCACCACCGGCTTGGCGATGGCAGCGGCACGCAGTGCGCTCATGAAGCTACGCGAATCGGAAATGCCTTCCAGATAGACCACGATGCTGTGCGTCTGCGGGTCCGCAGCCAGAAAATCCAGCGTCTGCGCCATGTCCACGCAGGTGTGCGGGCCAAGCGAGATGATGGTGGAGAAACCGATGTGGTTCGGGCGCGCCCAGTCCAGCAGCGCCGCCGTCAGGGCGCCGGATTGCGACACCAGTGCCAGCGGGCCCTTCTCGGCCATCGGGCCGACCACGCCGGCATTCAGGCCCAGGTTCGGGCGCTGGAAGCCACGGCTGTTGGGGCCGAGCAGGAACATGTTGCTGCGGCGTGCCACCTGGCGCATCTCGTTGGCCATGTCGGGCGAAATGCCGGCGGACAGCACCAGCGCCGACTTGCAGCGCATGCGGCCGGCCGCTTCCAGCGCTTCCATGATCTCGGCTGGCGGCAGCGCAATGATGGCCAGGTCGGAGCCGGCATGGATCAGGTCGGACAGGCTGCCTTCGGAGTGGTCCACATCCAGAAAGAACACCTTGCCCTTGTACTCCTGGGCCTTGAACGCATCGATCAGGTTGATGGCGTCACGGTAGGCCGGGTTGTCGGCGCGTTCCTCCTTGGTGCCGGCGAACACGATGATGCTGCTGGGTGCGAACAAGGGGGTCAGGAAGTGCTGGTCCATGGTCTTGCTATCCGGTTGAAATCTGCTACAGAATCAGGGCGCTGGCTCGGGAACTTCCGCCAGCCTGGCGGCATGCGCACAATGGCCCTGACAACCACGCTGGATGCAGGGCCTTGTGTCAGCTCCCATGATACTGGTGCATGGGCGATTGCCACAGCCGGCATGCCCCTTTATTCCACACCCTGATGACAACGAGGTTTCCATGAAGCTGTATTACGCCGCAGGCGTCTGTTCCCTGTCCCCGCATATCGCCCTGCTCGAGGCCGGCCTGCCGCACGAGGCCATCGCCGTGACCCTGCCCGACCACAAGCTGGCCGATGGCACCGACTACTACACGATCAACCCGCTGGGCTATGTGCCGATGCTGCAGCTGGACGACGGCACCATGCTGCGCGAAGGCCCGGCCATCGTGCAGTACATCGCCGACCAGGCTCCGGAAAAGAACCTGGCCCCGGCCAACGGCACGCTGGCGCGCTACCAGCTGCAGTCCTGGCTGAACTTCATCGCCACCGAGGTACACAAGAGCTACAGCCCGATGTTCCGTCCCGGCAGTTCCGACGCCACCAAGGACGCCTCGCGCAAGCGCCTGACCCAGCTCTACACCTATATCGACCAGGAGCTGGCGCAGCGCGACTACCTGATGGGCGATACCTTTACCGTGGCCGACGGCTATCTGTTCGTCACCACCAACTGGGCTGATCTCGTCCAGCTGGACCTGTCCGGCTTGGCCCACCTGCAGGCCTTCCGCGCCCGCGTGGCCGCGCGTCCGGCCGTGCAGCAGGCGATGCGCGCCGAAGGCCTGATCAAGGACTGAGGCAAATCCCCGCATGACGGCCGATGCCCTGCACCTGCACGATCTGGCCGCGGTGGAACAGCACCTGGCCGGAGACGGCCTGCGCCTGCTGCAAGTGGGTGCGCGCCACTGTGGCGTCTGCCATGCGCTGCGCCCGCGCGTGCTGGCGCTGGCAGCGGAGTTCGGGCAGGTGCACCCGGCCATCGTCGAGCTGGACGAGGTGCCGGAACTGGCCTCGCGCCTGCATGTGCTGACGGTGCCGGTCGTGCTGCTGTATCTGCAGGGGCGCGAGCTGTATCGCGCCGCGCGTTTTGTGCGCCTGGACGAACTGCGCCAGCAGCTGGCGCAAGGCCAGCGCTGGCTGGAGTAGACGGCGAGCGACTCAGCCGCGCAGCGCCGCTGCGTGGTGCGCCAGGTGCTCGCCGATAAAGCTGGCGATGAAGTAGTAGCTGTGGTCGTATTCCGGCTGCAGGCGCAGCGTGAGCGGGTGGCCGTGCTGCTCGCAGGCCGCCTGCAGCAGCTCCGGCTTGAGCTGGTCCTGCAGGAACTCATCGCCCATGCCCTGGTCCACCAGCAGCGGCAGGCGCTCCTGCGCCGTGGCAATCAGCGCCACGGCATCGTGCTGCTGCCAGGCGCTTTCGTCATCACCCAGATAGGCGCGCAAGGCCTTCTGGCCCCAGGGCACTTGGGTCGGCGCCACGATCGGGCTGAAGGCACTGACGCTGCGGTAGCGACCCGGATGGCGCAAGGCCAGCGTAAGCGCGCCATGGCCACCCATGCTGTGGCCGCTGATGCTGCGCGCATCGGTGGCCGGAAAATGCTGCTCCACCAGCGCCGGCAGTTCCTGCACCACGTAATCTTCCATGCGGAAATGCGCCGCCCAGGGCTGCTGCGTGGCATTCAGGTAGAAGCCGGCACCCTGCCCCAGGTCATAGGCGGCGTCATTGGCCACGCCTTCGCCGCGCGGACTGGTATCGGGTGCCACCACGATCAGGCCGTGCTGTGCGGCAAATTGCTGCGCGCCGGCCTTGGTGATGAAGTTCTGCTCGGTACAGGTCAGGCCGGACAGCCAGTACAGCACCGGGCAGCGCTGGCCGGCCAGTGCCTGCGGCGGCAGGTAGATACCGAAGGTCATCTCGGTGCCGGTACTGCTGCTGGCGTGTTTCCAGACTTCCTGACGACCGCCAAAGCTGGCGCGCTGTTCAATGCGTTGCATGGGCTTGCTCCTCCACAAGAAATGACGCCAGACACTGGCCGATATCGGTCCAAGCATACACTGCGCGGATGACGCCCTGCTGCGCTGCGGCCTTGTCGCCATCAGCCCATGCGGGCAGTGGCACCGAACGGACCACTTTTTTTGCCGCTGCCGGGAACTTTTCTGCGCGCCATTCGTTGAACGCTATAACAGAGCCATGCGAATCACGACCAGCCCACTCACCGACGACGACTGCATTGTCCGCGCCCAGCGCGGCGATGCCGCCGCGTTCGCCGAGCTGGTGCGGCGCTTCCAGGAGCGCGTCTACCGCTTCCTGCTGCGCCTGACGCGCACGCGTGAGGATGCGCAGGACCTGACGCAGGAGACCTTCATGCACGCTTACGAAGCACTGCCACGCTGGCGCCCCGACGCCCAGTTCAGCACCTGGCTGCTGCGCATTGCACGCAACCAGGCCTATGACATGCTGCGGCGCAGCCAGCGCGTCGATTTTGTCGCGCTGGAGCCAGAACATGCGGCGCAACTAGTCGATACCGGCCCGACGCCAGATGTGGCCCTGCAGGGCACCCAGCAGCTGCAACTGCTCGATGCCGCCCTGGGCCGCCTGCCCGCCGACCAGCGCGAGGTGCTGCTGCTGCGCGAGATCGAACAACTGTCCTACGACGAGATTGCCCAGGTACTGGAGGTACCGCTGGGCACCATCAAGTCGCGCATTGCCCGTGCGCGGCTTGCCCTGGCCGCCGCCATGCCCCCATGAGAAATGAGAGAGACCGCCATGACCTGCCCTCCTGTCGATGACCTGTCTGCCTATCTGGACCAGGAACTCGCCCCGTGCGAGTGCGAACAGATTGCCGCCCACCTGCAGCAGTGCCCGCTGTGCCAGCGGCAGTTACAGGTGTTTTCCAACCTGCAGCTCGCGGCACGTGCCCTGCCCGAGCCGGCGCTCGGCTTTGACCTGGCCGCCAACCTGCACGATCGCCTGCAGGCGCATCCGCAGACGCGGCCGCCTGCCAGCAGCCAGCCTGGCCGCAGCCGTGACGGACGCTTCAGCAGTTGGCTGGGCTGGATCGGCGGCGTGCCGGGTGGCGTGGCCGCCAGCGTCGCACTGGCGGCCGGCCTCTGGCTCGGCGGCGGCCTGCTGCCGGCAGCCACCGTCGGCACCACGGCCGGCATCAACAGCGTGCGCGTGTTCGATCCGGTCCCGCCAGGCGGGCTCTGCGCCGCCCCCGAACTCTGCCGCATGACAAGGACGCTGCCATGAACTACCGCAAATCCCTGAACTGGCTGCTGGCCGCTTCGCTGGCGCTCAACCTCGGCATGCTGTCGGCCGTGGCCTGGCAGCAATGGCGGCCACAGGCCGATGCCGCCCCGCAGCAGCTGACCGACATGCTGGCCCTGGACGCGACCCAGCGCCAGCAGTGGGAGGCGCTGGAACAGCCCTTTCTGCAGGACCTGAGCCACAACTGGGAGCAGATCCGCCAGCACCGCGAAGCCCTGGTGCAGGCGATCCTGGCGCCAACGCCGGACCCGGCCGCCATCGAGCGGGAGCAGGCACGCATCGCCGAACTGCAGACGGCCCAGCAG
This sequence comes from Brachymonas sp. J145, assembly GCF_036312245.1. Classification (NCBI taxonomy): domain Bacteria; kingdom Pseudomonadati; phylum Pseudomonadota; class Betaproteobacteria; order Burkholderiales; family Comamonadaceae; genus Allobrachymonas; species Brachymonas sp. J145. The sequence continues at coordinate 63,461 of NZ_JAZDCI010000008.1, forward strand.
CAACGCGTGATTGCGCAGCTGGCGGCCGAACGCGAGCTGCTCAATGACACCCAGCGCGCCAAACTGCTGGCCCTGCTACTGAGCCGCTACTCGGCAGAACCGACGCAGGAAGAGCAGTTACACAACAAGTAACAATTTCATGGATCGTGATCATGGAACCTTTTGCGCTCCCGTTCGTTTGTATGAATAAGCCGGCCAGATGACGGCGGCTTTTTCATCAACCCCAAGGAGAACACCATGTCCATGATCACCCTCATCCTCTCGGCCATCGTCCTGTTTGCCCTGATCGCCCTGACCCCGCGCCGTGCCAGCGCCCACTGCGATACCGAAGACGGTCCCGCCGTTGTCGATGGCCACAAGGCGCTGCAGACCGGCAATGCCAACTACGCCCTGAAGTGGATCTTTGCCGATGGCGAAGCCGAACTGCGCCCGATCTTCGAACGTGCAATCCGCGTACGTGCCCTGGGCGGCGAAGCCGCTGAACTGGCCGATCGCCACTTCCTGGAAAACCTGGTGCGTATCCACCGCGCTGGTGAAGGTGCCGGTTACGACGGCATCAAGCCCAGCGGTACTGCGCTGGATCCCAAGGTCATCGCTGCCGATGCCGCCATGCTCGATGGCAACCTGCAGCCGCTGCTGGCCCTGATGCCCGAAAAGCAGCATGCCGAACTGCAGAGCCGCTTCGAGCGGGCCCGCGCCAGCATGAACTTCGATATCGACGATCTGGTGGCCGCACGTGCCCACGTGGAAGACTATGTGTCCTTCTTCAAGTACGCCGAAGGCCATGACCACGATCACGGACACGGCGGTGGTTGCGGCAGCCACGGCCACGCGCACCACGCCCACTGATCCACCGAGCCATGAGCAACCTCTGGCTCTGGCCGATAGCCCTGGCGACCGCAGCAACTGCGGCGCTGGGCTTTCGCCGTTATGCGGGTCTGGTGATCCGGGTCGAATCGCATTCGATGCAGCCCACGCTGCGGGCCGGTCAGCTGCTGCTGGCACGCCCGGTGCACCATGCCAGCCAGCTGCGCCACGGCGACATCGTGGTGCTGTACTCCGAAGAGCTACAGCAACGCATCGTCAAGCGCCTGCTCGGCCTGCCGGGCGACCGGCTGCAGCTGGATCACCGCGGCCTGCAGCGCAACGGCCAGCATGTGCCCGAGCCCTATGTGGCGCATCCGGGCGGCAGGACAGGCAGCTGGCAAGTGCCGGCCGGACATGGCGTGTTCCTGGGCGACAACCGCGCCGCCTCCAGCGACAGCCGCAGCTGGCGCTCGCCCTATGTGCCGCTGGGCGCTATTATCGGCGTGATACGCGATCGGCAGGCCTGAGGCCACACCACGCTCCCGGCACGACCAGGCACCTGCATCGGGTGCCTTTTTCTTTTTTCAAAAAAACTGGATGCCTGCGGGAACCTTTGCTTGCGCCCGTCGTTAGTAACAGCAAGCCGGCTGATCCGGCCCAAGCCCAACGCACTATTGCACTGTCTATTCCAGGAGACTCCCATCATGCAACGCCGTTCCCTGCCCCTGATCCTCGCCGTCGCTCTCGCCAGCCCGCTGGCCGTGTTGGCTGCCGAGGGTGGTCATAACCATGGCGATCACGGCGCCACACCCGCGATCCAGCTCAACAACGGCCAGAAATGGGCCAGCGACGCCCCGCTGCGCCAAGGCATGAACGCCATCCACACTTCGACCCAGAAGATGCTGCAACGCGCCCACAGCAAGCAGGCCAGCGCCGCCGACTACGCCGCCTTCGACAAGCAGGTAAATACGCAGATCAATTACATCATCAAGAACTGCAAGCTCGAGCCCAAGGCCGACGCCCAGCTGCACGGCCTGATCGCGCAGATGATGCAGGGTAGCGAGATGACCAAGGGCAAGCAGGGCAACGCCAAGCGTGCCGATGGCGTGCTCAGCGTGGCCAAGGCACTGAACACCTATGGCGACTACTTCAGCCACCCGGGCTGGAAGAAGATCAACGTGGGCCACTAAGAGGCCAGCGTCAGCGGCTGACTCACCCTCCAGCGACAACGGGGCCGGCATCATGGCGATGCCGGCCCCGTTGTGGCGTATGCCGCGTCCGGATCAGTAATGGATCACGCTGCGGATCGACTTGCCTTCGTGCATCAGGTCAAACGCCTGGTTGATGTCTTCCAGCGGCATGGTGTGGGTGACGAAAGGCTCCAGCTGGATGGTGCCGTCCATCGCCTGCTCGACCATGCCGGGCAGCTCGGTACGGCCCTTGACGCCGCCAAAGGCAGTGCCCAGCCACTTGCGGCCGGTCACCAGCTGGAACGGGCGGGTGGAGATTTCCTGGCCAGCACCGGCGACGCCGATGATGACGGACTGGCCCCAGCCGCGGTGTGCGCACTCGAGCGCGGCGCGCATCACATTGACGTTGCCGATGCATTCAAAACTGTGGTCCACGCCCCAGCCGGTCATCTCGACGATCACCTGCTGGATCGGCTGCTCGTGGTCCTGGGGGTTGATGCAGTCGGTGGCACCGAACAGGCGTGCCAGCTCGAACTTGCCGGGATTGGTGTCGACCGCGATGATGCGGCCGGCCTTGGCCATCTTGGCACCCTGGATCACCGCCAGGCCGATGCCGCCCAGGCCGAACACGGCCACGGTATCGCCTTCCTGCACCTTGGCCGTGTGCGAGACTGCGCCCAGGCCGGTGGTAACGCCACAGCCCAGCAGGCAGACCTGCTCGTGGTTGGCAGCCGGGTTGATCTTGGCCAGCGAGACTTCAGCCACCACGGTGTATTCGCTGAAGGTGGAGCAGCCCATGTAGTGGTAGATCGGCTCACCGTTATAGCTGAAGCGCGTGGTGCCATCGGGCATCACGCCCTTGCCCTGCGTGGCGCGCACCGAGACGCACAGGTTGGTCTTGCCGCTCTTGCAGAACAGGCACTCGCCGCACTCGGCGGTGTAGAGCGGAATCACGTGGTCGCCCGGCTTGACGCTGGTCACGCCCTCGCCCACTTCCACCACCACGCCGGCGCCTTCGTGGCCAAGCACGGCCGGGAACACGCCCTCCGGATCCTCGCCGCTGAGCGTGAAGGCATCGGTATGGCACACGCCGGTATGGGTGATCTTGACCAGCACCTCGCCTTTTTGCGGCGGCGCGACATCGAGCTCGACAATTTGCAGGGGTTGGCCAGGGGCAAAGGCAACAGCGGCGCGGGATTTCATGCAGACCTCCGGAGTCAGGGTGGAACAGGTTGCGGCCAGTATAAAAGCAACGGCCGAACTGCGACATTTGCACGGTATTGGCAACTTGTTGTACAGGCCGGTTGTCAGGTACACAAAACCGTCAGCCGGTTTTTCTACACTCTGGATTGGCGCCACTAAACAGGCGCAACAGTTATCACAAGGAGTATCTTCATGAACAAGTATGGCGCCGAATTTTTTGGCACCTTCTGGCTGGTATTTGGCGGCTGCGGCAGCGCCGTACTGGCCGCGGCTTTCCCCGAACTGGGCATCGGCTTTGCCGGCGTCTCGCTGGCCTTTGGCCTGACCGTTCTGACCATGGCCTATGCCGTGGGCCATATCTCGGGCGGCCACTTCAACCCGGCGGTGTCCTTTGGCCTGTGGGCCGGCGGCCGTTTCCCAGCCAGCCAGTTGCTGCCGTACATCGTGGCGCAGGTGCTGGGTGCCGCCGCCGCCGGTGGCGTGCTCTACCTGATTGCCAGCGGCAAGGCCGATTTCAGCCAGGTCGGAGGCTTCGCCAGCAACGGCTACGGTGACCATTCCCCCGGCCAGTTCAGCCTGATGGCCGCGCTGCTGATCGAGATCGTGCTGACCGGCTTCTTCCTGTTCATCATCATGGGCGCTACCGACAAGCGCGCCCCGGCCGGCTTTGCCCCGATCGCCATCGGCCTGGCGCTGACGCTGATCCACCTGATCAGCATCCCGGTGACCAACACCTCGGTCAACCCTGCGCGCAGCACCGGCGTGGCACTGTTTGCCGAGCCCTGGGCGCTGCAGCAGCTGTGGCTGTTCTGGGTCGCTCCCATCGTGGGCGGCATCCTGGGCGCCATCACCTATCGCGCCGTGGCCGAGAAGTAATCTTCGCCATGTAGTTCAAACGCCACCTGCGGGTGGCGTTTTTTATGGCGCAGAAACCACGCTTTCACTGATGTCATCAAAAAGCACGCACGTGCACGCGCGCGGGCTGCCTATAATGTTCCCCATGTCTAGCAATGTCGCCTTTTCCCCCCACCCGGCAGCCCGTGCTGTTGCGGCTGCGGCATTGCCTGCTTCCATCATCAAGACGACAACCATCAAGGGCTGACCAGTCCGGGTTCGTCGTGCGCCAAAACCGGCCCAGACGAGCCGGGGCCGCCAGAAACACCTCCCCCTTCCTGATTGCCGTTCGCTGACGCCGCGCTTGCGTGCGCCCGCAGATGGATCGCCTGTCCTGGTTTTTTGATTCGCATGGAGATACACGATGAAAGTTGGTAACGTAGTTGGTCTGGTCGGCTGGCGCGGCATGGTCGGTTCCGTCCTGATGGACCGCATGCAGGCCGAAAATGACTTTGCCCTGATCGAGCCGGTGTTCTTTTCCACCTCCAACGCCGGCGGCGCTGCTCCGGCCATGGCCAAGAACGAAAAGACCCTGAAAGACGCGCACGACATCGAGGAACTGAAGAAGTGCGACATCATCCTGACCTGCCAGGGTGGCGACTACACCAGCGAGGTGTTCCCCAAGCTGCGCGCGGCCGGCTGGAACGGCCACTGGATCGACGCCGCTTCCACGCTGCGCATGGAGCAGGATTCCGTGATCGTGCTGGACCCGGTCAACCTGCCGGTGATCAAGGACGCGCTGGCCAAGGGCGGCAACAACTGGGTGGGCGGCAACTGCACCGTGAGCTGCATGCTGATGGGCGTGGGTGCACTCTACAAGGCCGGTCTGGTCGAGTGGATGAGCACGCAGACCTACCAGGCTGCCAGCGGCGGTGGTGCCCAGCACATGCGCGAACTGCTGACGCAGTACGGCACGCTGAACGCCGAAGTCAAGGCGCTGCTGGACGACCCTAAGTCCGCCATCCTGGAAATCGACCGCATGGTGGTGGCCAAGCAGCGCGCACTGACGGCTGACGAAACCGCCAACTTCGGCGTACCGCTGGGCGGCAGCCTGATCCCGTGGATCGACAAGGACCTGGGCAACGGCCAGTCGCGCGAAGAGTGGAAGGCAATGGCCGAAACCAACAAGATCCTGGGCCTGGGCGATGCCGCGATCCCGGTGGACGGTTACTGCGTGCGCGTGGGCGCCATGCGCTGCCACAGCCAGGCTCTGACCTTCAAGCTGAAGAAAGACGTGCCCACGGCCGATATCGAGGCACTGATCGCTGCCGACAACGACTGGGTGAAGGTGGTGCCGAACACGCGCGAAGCCTCCATGCAGGATCTGACACCGGTGGCCGTGACCGGCACCATGACGATCCCGGTTGGCCGTATCCGCAAGCTGGCCATGGGCCCCGAGTACGTCGGCGCCTTCACCATTGGTGACCAGCTGCTGTGGGGCGCGGCCGAGCCGCTGCGCCGCATGCTGCGCATCCTGCTGGAAGACTGATTGCTGCCAGCCTGAGGCCCAGGGCGCACCTTTTCGGGGGTGCGCCCTTTTTGCTGCGTACAGGCGCTGCCGGGTGCAACAGGATGCAGCCGGCATGCCAGCAGGACAGCGCGCAGTTAGACTATGACTATTGCCAGCCGCCCCTTGCAGGGCCCGGCCTCCTGATGGCTGCGCGCCTGCTGCACGCGGCCTGTTATCGAATTGTGTTCCCCATGCTCCAGACCCTGATGTGCCACGTGCGCCCTTCTTCTGCTTCTGCCCTGCTGCTGACGGCCGCATTGGGCCTGTCTGCCGCACCGGCAGTGCTGGCCCAGACGACTGCCGCTGCCCCTGCCCCGATGGCGGCCAGCAGCGCCAAGGTGATCCAGACCCGCCCCGGCGCCATGGTCAGCCGCATCGCCAGCGCGAATCGCCCAGCCGGTGCCACGCTGGACCAGACCCTGCTGGCGATCCTGCGCGTGAACCCGGATGCCTTCATGGCCGACAACATCAACCTGCTGAAGAAAGGCGCGGCGTTGACCATGCCAACGGCCGAGCAGGCGCTGTCCACGCCGGCGGACGAGGCACGCGTCCTGATCCGCCAGCAGCATGCGGATTATGAAAAGCATGGCTATGGGTTGGTGCAGTTGATGGCAGCGGGTGTTGCGGCATCGGCATCGGCATCGGCATCGACATCGGCATCGGCATCGGCGACAGTTGTAGTCCCTGCAACACCGGCCGCCAGTGCCCCAGCCCAGCCCGAAGAAGCGGCCAGCTCCGGCACCACGGCTGCGGTGGCAGTGCCTGATGCCACGGCTTCAGCCAGCGTGCACGCAGCGTCTGCGGCATCGGCTCCTGCGCTGGTGGCATCGGACATGGCCAGCGCCGCGTCTGCTGCTGCGCCCGCAGCCGTGGCCGAACCGGCCAGCCAGCCGGTAGCAGCCAGCGAACCCTCCCCGGCCCCGGTCAGCGAATCGGCTCCCGCATCCGACAGCCTGCCATGGTGGGCCTGGACGCTGATCGGCGTGCTGGCGCTGCTGGTGATCGGCTTCTTGCTGCTGTGGCGTGCCGCGCAACGCCGTGAAGCCGAGCGCCTGGCGGCCGAAGCGGCGGCCGCAGCCGGCCCGCGTGCCTCAGCCGAGGCGCTGTCGCGTGCGATGGATTTGAGCCAGCCAGACCATGTGCCGGCGCTGGAACAGGAGCTGGTGCCGGAGGCAGCGCCTATCGCTGCCACAGCAGCCGTGGCCGATAGCGCTGCCGAACAAGAAGACCTGTCCGGCCTGACGCTGGAGCTGCCGGATGAGGTGGCCTCCCCGGAGGGAGCCGAATCCGCGACATCCGACAACAAGCCGCTGGTATTCGATTTCAGCAACCTGTCGCTCGATATCGAAGGGCCGGCGGACCTCCAGCCCGGCGAGGCGGCGTTGCTGACCAAGCTGGCGCTGGCGCGCGAGTTCCTGGCCATCAGCGATCTGGACGGCGCACGCGTGCTGGCGCAGGAAGTGGCCGACAAGACCGACAGCGACAGCCTGAAGGCCGAAGCCGATGCGCTGCTGGCGCGCATTGCCGCCAGCAGCGAGGACTGAGCCATCATGCGGATCGCGCTGGGCGTGAGCTATCTGGGCAGCCGCTATCTGGGATGGCAAAGCCAGCCCTGCGGCAACACGGTGCAGGACAAGCTGGAACTGGCGCTGCAGCGCTTTACTGCTGGCCCGCCGGTGAACACCTTATGCGCCGGTCGTACCGATGCCGGCGTGCACGGGCTGATGCAGGTGGTGCACTTCGATACCGATATCGAGCGCAGCGAGATCTCCTGGATGCGCGGCACCAATACCTATCTGCCCGATGACATCGCGGTGCAGTGGGCGGCCAGCGTACCGGACGGCTTCCATGCACGCGCCAGCGCCATCGCGCGGCGCTATGTCTATGTGCTGCTGGAGTCACCAGTGCGGCCCAGCCTGGAAAGCGGCCGCGTCGGCTGGGTGTTCCGCACGCTGGACCAGGCGGCGATGGAAGATGCTGCGGCGCGCCTGCTGGGCGAGCACGATTTCACGTCCTTCCGCGCCGCCGCCTGTCAGGCGCTGAGCCCGGTGAAGACGGTGCAGCGCATTGCCATCAGCCGGCACGGCGCCTACTGGCGCTTCGAATTCCAGGCCAATGCCTTTCTGCACCACATGATCCGCAACATCATGGGCTGCCTGCTCGCCGTTGGCCACGGCAACCAGCCGCCGGAATGGATCGACCAGGTGATCGCCGCACGCAGCCGCGATGCTGCCGCGCCCACCTTCTCGCCGGACGGGCTGTATTTTTCCGGGCCAGTGTATGCGCCGGAGTGGGGCTTGCCGGAGCGGACGGCGGCGTTTGACTGGTTGCCGGGGTGAATCGGCAGGCAGCGGCATCGACCATTGCCAGGCTGCCGACACAAATCGGCCCCATGGGCCACAATACCCCCCATGCAACTCCCCCCCCGTACCCGCATCAAGTTCTGCGGCTTCACGCGCGAACAGGACGTCGACGCTGCCGTCGCCTGTGGTGCCGATGCCATCGGTTTTGTGCTCTACGCGCCCAGCCCGCGCGCCGTCAGCCCGCAGCGCGCCGCCCAGCTGGCGCGCCGGCTGCCGCCCTTTGTCACGCCGGTGCTGCTGTTCGTCAATGCCGATGACGCCCTGCTGCAGGACGCCGCTGAGGCCGTACCACACGCCAGCTGGCAGTTCCATGGCGACGAGAGTCCGCAGCGCTGCGAACAGGCGGCCGGCCCGCATCGCGCCTGGCTGCGCGCCGCGCATATCCCGCTGGGTACCGGCAGCAGCTTTGACTTGCTACAATTTTGCCAACAGTATTCGCGCGCCCAGGCCATCCTGCTCGATGCCAAGGTGGATGGCTATGGCGGCGGTGGCAAGGCATTCGATTGGTCACTCCTTACAACAAACGTCAACGCTCCCCTCGTCTTGAGTGGTGGACTGACGCCTGCAAACGTGGGCGACGGCATCGCGCGCCTGCGTGACTGCTGCACTGCGCTATCCGTCGATGTCAGTTCCGGCATAGAGTCGGCCAAGGGCATCAAGGATGCCGACAAGATGCGCGCCTTCGTCGCGGCCGTACGCGCCGCCGACGCCCTTCCAGCCTGACCAGGGTTTTTTCATGTCTGATTACCACTATCCCGATGCCAACGGGCACTTTGGCAAGTTCGGCGGTGCGTTCATTTCCGAAACGCTGACGCACGCCATCGAGGAGCTGCGCGCAGCCTACGCCCACTACCAGAACGATCCCGAATTCCTCGCCGAATTCCAGTACGAGCTGGCACATTACGTCGGCCGCCCCTCGCCGGTCTACCACGCGGCACGCATGAGCCGTGAAATGGGCGGCGCCCAGATCTACCTCAAGCGCGAGGACCTGAACCACACCGGCGCGCACAAGATCAACAACGTGATCGGCCAGGCACTGCTGGCCAGGCGCATGGGCAAGCCGCGCGTGATCGCCGAAACCGGTGCCGGCCAGCACGGCGTGGCCACCGCCACCATCTGCGCGCGCTTCGGCCTGGAGTGCGTGGTCTACATGGGTGCCGAAGACGTCAAGCGCCAGTCGCCCAACGTGTTCCGCATGAAGCTGCTGGGTGCCACCGTGGTGCCGGTCGAATCCGGCAGCCGCACGCTCAAGGACGCGCTCAACGAAGCCATGCGCGACTGGGTCACCAACGTCGACAACACCTTCTACATCATCGGCACTGTCGCCGGCCCGCATCCCTACCCGATGATGGTGCGCGATTTCCAGAGCGTCATCGGCCAGGAATGCCTGGAACAGATGCCGGCGCTGCACCAGGGCCGCCAGCCCGATGCGGTGGTCGCCTGCGTCGGCGGCGGCAGCAATGCCATGGGTATCTTCTATCCGTATATCGAACATGCTGGCACGCGCCTGATCGGTGTCGAGGCTGCCGGCGAAGGCCTGGACAGCGGCAAGCACTCGGCCTCGCTGGAACGCGGCGAGCCGGGCGTGCTGCACGGCAACCGCACCATGATCCTGCAGGACGCCAACGGCCAGATCACCGAAACGCACAGCATCAGCGCCGGCCTGGACTACCCCGGCGTCGGCCCCGAACACGCCTGGCTGCAGGAAATCGGCCGTGCCGAATACGTCGGCATCACCGACCAGGAAGCGCTGGACGCCTTCCACTACCTGTGCCGCGCCGAAGGCATCATCCCGGCGCTGGAATCCAGCCACGCCGTGGCCCATGCCATGAAGCTGGCCAAGACCATGTCGCCCGACCAGGCGATCCTGGTCAACCTGTCCGGCCGTGGCGACAAGGACATCGGCACCGTGGCCGACCTGTCCGGCGAAGATTATTACGACCGCCCCTCGATGCGCGGTCTGGTTGTGAAAGGAGGCCAGGCATGAGCCGTATCCAGCCCACCCTGCAGCGTCTGGCCGAGCAGAAGCGCAAGGCCCTGATTCCCTACCTGATGACCGGCTACCCCGAGCGTGACTGCACCGTGCCGCTGATGCACGCCGCCGTCGCGGCCGGCTCCGACATCATCGAACTCGGCGTCCCGTTCACCGACCCGATGGCCGATGGCGCCGTGATCCAGGCTGCCGGCGAAAAGGCGATTGCCCAGGGCGTCAATCTGGTCACCGTGCTGGAGCAGGTGCGCAGCTTCCGCGAACAGGACAACAGCACCCCGGTGGTGCTGATGGGCTACGGCAACGCGGTCGAGAACTACGAGCTGCGTCATGGCGCCGGCAGCTTTGCGCGCGATGCCAGCGCCGCCGGCATCGACGGCATGCTGGTCGTGGACTACCCGCCCGAGGAAAGTGCGGATTTCGCCGCCCAGCTGCGCGCGCACGACATGGACCAGATCTTCCTGCTGGCTCCCACCTCCACCGAGCAGCGCATGCAGCAGATCGCCGAGCTGGCCACCGGCTATGTCTACTACGTCTCGCTCAAGGGCGTGACCGGTTCCGGCGCGCTGGATACCGCGGCCGTGGCCGAGGCGATTCCGCGCATCCGCCAGCACGTGAAGATCCCGATCGGCGTCGGCTTCGGCATCCGCGATGCCGAGAGCGCACGCGCCATCGGCCAGCACGCCGATGCCGTGGTGATCGGCAGCAAGATCATGCAGCTGATCGCCGACCAGACCGGCGAGGGCATCCCGCAGGCGGCTGCAAGATTCCTGCAAGATATCCGTAGCGCACTGGATGCATAATGTCGCTGCATCAGAAAACGAAAGCAAACCTATGAGCTGGCTGGAAAAACTGTTGCCGACCAAGGCAACCAAGACACCGCGATCATCCGAGCGCTCCACCTTCATCCCCGAAGGCGTGTGGATCAAGTGCCCGAGCTGCGATACCACCCTGTACAAGAGCGATCTGGACAAGAACCAGCACGTCTGCCCCGAGTGTGGCCACCACCACCGCATGGGCGCGCGCCAGCGTCTGGACCTGTTCCTAGATCCCGAAGGCCGCCATGAAATCGGCCAGGAAGTGCTGCCGCTTGACGCGTTGAAGTTCAAGGACAGCCGCAAGTACCCGGAACGCCTGAAAGAGGCGCTGGACGCCACCAACGAAACCGATGCCCTGATCGTGATGCAGGGCAGCGTGCACAGCATTCCGCTGGTCGCGGCCTGCTTCGAGTTCGACTTCATGGGCGGCTCCATGGGCAGCGTGGTCGGTGAGCGCTTTGTGCGCGGCGTCGAGTACGCCGTGGAAAAGCAGCTGCCCTTTGTCTGCTTCACCGCCACCGGCGGCGCGCGCATGCAGGAAGGCCTGCTGAGCCTGATGCAAATGGCCAAGACCAACGCCTCGCTGACACGCCTGGCCAAGCAGGGCCTGCCTTACATCAGCGTGCTGACCGACCCGACCATGGGCGGCGTCAGTGCCGGCTTCGCCTTTGTCGGCGACGTGGTGATTGCCGAGCCCAAGGCGCTGATCGGCTTTGCCGGCCCGCGCGTGATCGAGAACACCGTGCGCGTGACGCTGCCAGACGGCTTCCAGCGCGCCGAATTCCTGCTCGAGAAGGGTGCGATCGACATGATTTGCGATCGCCGTGAGCTGCGCAAGACCGTGGCCCATACGCTGGCCATGCTGCAGCGCAAGCCGGCCGAGGCTGTCAGCGCCTGAGCGTTCGCGCCCTGCACCCCAGCCCGTGTTGGCCATCTGGCTACACGGGCTGTTTTTTCAGGGTCGGCTCAATACGGCTGCGGCTGTACCGGCAGGCGCGGATGCCGGATCGGCACGACCGGTACCGGGCGCGGCAACGGACGCAGTGCCGGCGGCGGCTCCTCGACCGCCATCGGCGGTGTTCGGCTGGACAGGCTGGAGGCGGTCTCGACCAGCTCGACAAACTCGGCACGCAGGCCAAACGGATCCTGCCCCTTCGCGCCCTTCGCCAGTGCCAGTGTGTCCTTCCAGCCAAAGTTTCCGGTGGTCTTGCCGCCGCGCAGCAGCTGGCCATAGCTGGCCACCGCCGTGGCGTGGCGCATGTCGGTGCTGGCCTGCGCCAACGGCTGGCTGCCGGTGCGTACCGGCACGCTCAACAGCGTGCTGCTGCTCTTGCCGACCGGCTTGTAGCGGATGTTGACATAGGCATATTCCTGGCCGTGGCCGCTGGCCACAGGGGCAGCCGGCTGGTAGCGGCTATCGCTCAGCCAGCCCTGGCGGCCGGCCGGAATGATCTCGTACAACGCTGTGACCGCATGGCCGGCACCGATCTCGCCGGCATCGACCTGGTCGTTATTGAAGTCCTCCTGGCGCAGCATGCGGTTCTCGTAGCCGATCAGGCGGTACTGGCTCACCGTGGCCGGGTTGAACTCGACCTGCAGCTTCACGTCACTGGCAACCGTGGCTAGCGTGGACGTGAGCTGCTGACGCAAGACCTTTTTCGCCTCGCGTTCGGTATCGATATAGCTGTAGTTGCCGTCACCGGCATCGGCCAGCTGCTCCATCAGGCGCTCGTTGTAGTTGCCCTGGCCATAGCCCAGCGTGGTCAGCGAGATGCCGGACTTGCGCTTCTCCGCCACCATACCGCGCAACGTGGCAAAGTCGGTGATGCCGACGTTGAAATCGCCATCGGTCGCCAGCAGGATGCGGTTGATGCCGCCCCGGATATAGGCGCGCTCAGCCTCGCGGTAGGCCAGTTGCATCGCCTGTTCACCCGCGGTGGCGCCGCCAGCCTGCAGGCTGTTGATGGCGCGCAGCAGGGTATCGCGCTGGTTGCCCGGCGTCGGCGGCAGCACCAGCTGTTCGCCGCTGGCATAGGTGATCAGCGTCACGCGATCCTGCGGCCGCAGCTGGTCCAACAGCTGGCGCAGCGTCTTTTTCACCAGTGGCAGCTTGTCCTCGGACTGCATCGATCCCGATACGTCCACCAGGAACACCAGGTTGGCCGGCGGCAGGCTGCCAAACGACTGGTCAGCCGCCTGGATCGCAATGCGCAGCAGCTCGGCACCGTTCTTCCAGGGCGATTGCGCCACTTCAGTGCTCACGCCAAACGGATGGCGGCTGTCGGCCGGACGCGCGTAATCGTAGGGAAAGTAGTTGATCAGCTCTTCCACGCGCACCGCGTCTACCGGCGGCAGTCGGCCGTTGTTGAGGAAACGGCGCACATTGGCGTAGCTGCCGGTATCCACATCGATGCTGAAAGTGGAAACGGGCTCACGCGCCACCACATGCACCGGGTTGTCCTGGATCTGGCCGTACTGCTCGGTGTTCTGTACCGGCGGGCGGTACTCGGGCGGCATGATGATGGCGCGACGGTCCATGCTGGCCATGCCGACCGCCGCCGGGGCGGCCATCACCTGTGCGCCATACAGCTGCGCCTGCTTGCTGGCCAAGGGGGCCGGTGGCCGGGACTGTGATGGTGCCGTGGTTTCAGTCAGCGGAGCCTGCTGCGCACAGGCTCCCAGCAACAGCATGGCAGCCAGGGACAGGGGACGCCAATGGGCGACAAGCGTATCTTGCATGGGACTTCCTTCCAGAGTCTTGCCGGCGCAACAGCCCGGCTCAACGGCAAGGCTACACGCTGCAGACAAGACAGCAGGCAGCCGAAGCCCTAAAATACGGGTTTTACCCAAATTTACGGCCTTTCTGGCCGGTCTACTGCCACTCTGTGCGGTTGGCAGCGTTTTCTTGCCGCATAGGCAACTCAAAAAACCCATATATCTACTCGCTGCCGCATAGGCAGCCAAATCTCACTATGTCCGACCAGCAACAAGCCTCCCAAGTTCCCGCCGCCGACGAAAACCAGCTCATTGCCGAACGCCGCGAGAAACTGAAAACCCTGCGCGCCGCCCAGGCCGAGGGCAAGGGCGTGGCCTTCCCGAACGATTTCAAGCCCTCCGACCGTGCCGCCGACCTGGTGCAGGCCCTCGACGGCAAGACCAAGGAGCAGTTCGAGGAAGAAATCGCTGCCGGCAACAGCACGCCGGCCACGATTGCCGGCCGCATGATGCTCAAGCGCGTCATGGGCAAGGCCAGCTTTGCCACGTTGCAGGACGCCACCGGCCGTTTCCAGATCTACGTCACGCGCGATGCCGTGGGTGAAGAGGTCTATGCCGATTTCAAGAAGTGGGACCTGGGCGACATCATCGCCGCCGAAGGCCATGTGTTCAAGACGCGCACCGGCGAGCTCTCCCTGCACGCCACCCGCATCCGCCTGCTGACCAAGAGCCTGCGCCCGCTGCCGGACAAGTTCCACGGCGTGTCCGACCAGGAGCTGAAGTACCGCCAGCGTTACGTGGACCTGATCACTGACGAAGACGCACGCCTGCGCTTCGTCGCACGCAGCAAGGCCATCAGCAGCATGCGCGATTTCATGGTGCAGAACAGCTTCCTCGAAGTCGAGACGCCGATGCTGCACCCGATCCCGGGCGGCGCCAACGCCAAGCCCTTTGTCACGCACCACAACGCGCTGGACCAGGACATGTTCCTGCGCATCGCGCCCGAGCTCTACCTGAAGCGCCTGATCGTCGGCGGCTTCGAGCGCGTGTTCGAAATCAACCGCAGCTTCCGCAACGAAGGCATCAGCGTCCGCCACAACCCCGAATTCACCATGATGGAGTTCTACGCGGCGTTCTGGAACTACCAGGACCTGATGGACTACACCGAAAAGCTGATTCGCCATGTCGCCATGCAGGCGCGCGGCTCGCTGACCGTGACCTACCAGGGTGGCGAGGAGATCGACCTGTCGCAGCCGTTCCGCCGCATGACGATCCGCGAAGCGATCCTGGCGCATACCGATGCCGGCGACAACGTGGACAACGCCGTCTGGCTGATCGACGCCCTCAAGCGCCTCGGCATGAGCGAAGAGAAGGACCGCCTGAGCCAGCGCAGCCTGCCGGCGCTGCAAGTGCTGTTCTTCGAGGAAAAGGTCGAGGAGCAACTGTGGCAGCCGACCTTCATCATGGAGCACCCGACCGAGATCAGCCCGCTGGCGCGCGCCAACGACGAGCGTCCCGAGGTGACCGAGCGCTTCGAGCTCTACATCACCGGCCGCGAGATGGCCAACGGCTTCTCCGAGCTGAATGATGCCGAAGACCAGGCCGCGCGCCTGCAGGCCCAGGTCGACGCCAAGGACGCCGGCGACGACGAGGCCATGTACTTCGACCACGACTTCATCCGTGCGCTGGAATACGGCATGCCACCCACGGGTGGCTGCGGCATCGGCATCGACCGCCTGATCATGCTGCTGACTGACAGCGGCAGCATCCGCGACGTGATCCTGTTCCCGGCGCTGCGCAAGGAAGCCTGAGCCTTCCCGTAACCCGATGACCCCAGGCACCAGCGCAAGCCGGTGCCTGTTTTTCATGTACATGTCTTCCTCTTCTTCTGCAACGACGGCCGCACCCGCGCCGGGCTTTGTGCTGCCGGTCGTGGCCGCCGTCGGCCTGTCGCACCTGCTGAATGACCTGATCCAGGCGCTGCTGCCGGCGATCTACCCGATGCTGAAGACGCAGTTTGCGCTGAGCTTTGGCCAGATCGGCCTGATCGCGCTGGCCTACCAGGTCACGGCCTCGCTGTTCCAGCCCTGGATCGGCTTCTACACCGACAAGCACCCCAAGCCCTGGCTGTTGCCCAGCGGCATGGTGCTGACGCTGACCGGCATCGGCATGCTAGCCGTGGCCGGCAGTTTTCCAATGCTGATCGTGGCCGCCTGTGTGGTCGGGCTGGGTTCGGCCACCTTCCACCCGGAAGCCTCGCGCGTGGCGCGCATGGGTTCGGGCGGGCGCTTTGGCACGGCGCAGTCGATGTTCCAGGTCGGTGGCAATACCGGCTCGGCGATCGGCCCCTTGCTGGCAGCCGCCATCGTCGTGCCATTCGGCCAGCCGGCCATCGCCTGGTTCATGCTGATCGCCCTGCTCGCCATCGTGGTGCTGTGGCAGCTGTCACGCTGGAGCGCGCGCCATGGCCAGGCGCAGATCCGCAAGCTCGCCAGCCAGCAGCCTCCGCCGCTGGACCGTGCCACCGTCATCCGCGCCATCGCCGTAATTGCGGTGCTGATGTTTGCCAAATTTGTCTACACCGCCTCCATCACCAACTACTTCACCTTCTACCTGATGGAGCGCTTCGGCATCAGCCTGCGTGACAGCCAGCTGTACCTGTTCATGTTCCTGGCGGCAGTGGCGGCCGGCACCTTTGCCGGCGGTCCGGTGGGCGATCGCATTGGTCGCAAGGCGGTGATCTGGGTGTCGTTCCTGGGCGTGGCGCCGTTTGCGCTGCTGCTGCCACACGCCAGCCTGTTCTGGACCGCCGTGCTGGTGATCCTGATCGGCCTGATCATGTCCTCGGCGTTTTCGGCGATGGTGGTGTATGCACAGGAAGCCGTTCCGGGGCGCGTGGGCCTGGTGTCGGGGCTGATGTTTGGCCTGATGTTTGGCCTGGGTGGCATGGCCGCTGCCGGCCTGGGCCAGCTGGCCGACCAGCACGGCATTGTGCGGGTCTACCAGTGGTGTGCCTGGTTGCCGCTGCTGGGTCTGGCCACGGCCTTGCTGCCGCGCACCCAGCCTGCCGTCGTGCTACGCAAGGCCTGAAGGCACTACTGCCAGCGGCTTAGCGTACTTCCTTCACGGCCACGTCCTCGACCTCGGTACGCGGGTTGCTGAAACGCTCCTGCACGCGCTCGCTGGCAGTTTGCGGCTCGGTCGCCGGCTGCGTGGCGGCGCCAGGCATGCCCCACTGGAAACCGCCGCCCGGCATGCGACGCGCAAAGCCGGCATAGGTCTGGTAGAGCTTGAAGGGATTACGACCGGTCAGCAGCATCCAGATGCCGCCCAGCACGGCCGCAAACGCCCCCACGATCAGGAAACTGATGGTGAAGATGGCGGCAGCGCCCCACAGGAACACGCGCAACAGGAAACCCACAATCGAATCGGTCATGAACGGAACAGCCCTCACTGGAACAATCAATACCGTCCAGTTTGAGGCAAGCAGGTCAAATGTCAAGCGCCTGTCACACGCGAAACGTATCCATCAGTGAATCGTGCGGTCGTCATCGGCCGCCGGCTGGCCGCCCTGCTGCATCGCTTCGCGCCAGATGCGCAGCGGTACATGGTTGCGCAGCAGGTGCAGCACGCGCTGCTGCATCTCCGCGCTGAATTCGTGGCCGGTATCCGGATAGACATCGACGGAAAAGTCGGCATCCAGCGCGCGCAGACGATACGCGGCCTCTGTGGCGGCCTGGTAGGACAGCTGCGTATCAGTCTTGCCGTGCAGCCAGTGCAGCGTGGTCTGCAGGTGCATGGCTTCGGGCAGCGTGCAAAAACGGCAGGCCACGGCAAACAGGCGGGTAGCCACGGCGTCGCTGGCCACCACCGCTTCCAGCGCCAGCATGCCGGACTGGCCAAAGGCGAGCAGCGCAGTGCGCTCCGGCCCCAGGCCACAGGCCTGTTGCCAGGCCTGCAGCGTGCGCATAAGTTCGCCGCGTGCCGGCAGCACCCGCTCGAGACGGTTGTCATCGTTTTCGCCACGCTCCGAGTACCACTGGAAGCCTTCGCCATCATCGTGCTGGTGCGGCGCCGCAATACAGGCGACCAGGCCCTCGGGAAAGGCATCCGCCAACTGCTGCGCCATGTCCCGCATGTCGGCCGGGCGCTGACCCGCACCATGCAGCAGCAGGAACAGCTGTTGCGGCTGTTCAGGCCAGGCCACCACCACGTCGTTGGGGGCGGGAACGGTCACGGGCAGCTGGTTCGGGTTCATGCGACCTCCGGGACAGGGGTGGTCTGCTGCAGCCAGTCGGCGATGGCGCGCGGGTAGATCAGGTGCTCCTGCGTCAGGATGCGCGCGGCCAGGGCAGCGGCGGTATCGCCGGGCAGGATCGGCACCACAGCCTGGGCCAGGATCGGACCATGGTCGAGTTCGGCCGTGACCTGGTGCACGGTAGCGCCGGCGTACTTGCAGCCGGCATCGATCGCGCGCTGGTGCGTGTGCAGGCCGGTAAACGCGGGCAGCAGCGAGGGATGGATATTCACCAGCCGCCCCGCATAGCGCGCCACGAACTCGGGCGTGAGGATGCGCATGAAGCCGGCCAGCACCACCAGCGCCGGCTGGTGGCTGTCGATCTGTTCGGCCAGCGCTGCGTCAAAGGCGGCGCGGTCCGGATAGGCCTTGTGGTCGACCACGGCGGTGGCAATGCCCTGCTCACTGGCCAGCTGCAGGCCACCGGCATCGGCCTTGTTGCTGATGACTGCCGCCACATGCGCGCCAAGGCGGCGCTGCCAGTGCTCTTGCTTGGCAGTACGGACAATGGCGGCCATGTTGGAGCCGCCACCGGAGATCAGGATCACGATATTGCGTCGGGCTTGCGTCATGCGCGAATTATGCACCCAGAGCCCGGTTGGCTGCTGTAGACCGGGTCGGTAGGCGTGCGTCTTATTCGTTTGGCTTATATGCTTGTGCTTTACCTGAAGTGGCAAGTAAAGGACAATATAGGATTCCCCTAACCACCGGATGGCAGCCAGAGCCACCCTTTTTCATCATCATGAGCGCCTTCCTAGAAGAAAAAGTCCTGTCCGTGCACCACTGGACCGACACCCTGTTCAGCTTTACCACCACGCGCGACACCGCGCTGCGTTTTTCCAACGGCCACTTCACCATGATCGGCCTGAAGCAGCCCAACGGCAAGCCGCTGCTGCGCGCCTACAGCATCGCCAGTGCCAACTACGAGGAGCATCTGGAGTTCCTGAGCATCAAGGTGCAGGACGGCCCGCTGACCAGCCAGCTGCAGCACATCAAGGAAGGCGACACCATCATCGTCGGCAAGAAGCCCACCGGCACGCTGCTGATCGACTACCTGCTGCCGGCGAAGAACCTGTACCTGCTCGGTACCGGCACCGGCCTGGCACCTTGGATGTCCATCATCCGTGATCCGGAAACCTATGAACGCTTCGAGAAAGTGGTGCTGGTACACGGCGTGCGCTTCATCAACGAGCTGGCCTACCGCGACTACATCACCCAGGAGCTGCCCGAGCACGAGTTCCTCGGCGAGATCGTGCGTGAACAGCTGGTCTACTACCCGACCGTCTCGCGCGAGCCGTTCGAACGCGAAGGCCGCATCACCACCCTGATCGAAAGCGGCCAAATGGCCCGCGAGCTGGGCCTGCCCGAGCTGAACCCGGAAACCGACCGCGTCATGATCTGCGGTTCTCCGCATATGTTGCGCGACCTGAAGGCACTGTGCGAGGCACGCGGCTTCAAGGAAGGCAACACCACCACACCGGGCGACTTCGTGATCGAACGCGCCTTCGTGGAAAGCTGATCCCGCGCGACTGTCCTTTCCCGACAGCCCGGCCGATGCCTGCATCGCCGGGCTGTGTCGTTTCTGTCCTGCCACAAGGCGATAATCCCCGTCATGAAAAAAATCCTGCTTATTCTGCTGGCCGTGCTGATCGCGCTGGCCTTGCCGGTCTATGGTTCGCGCCAGGCGATCGAGGCGCTGGAGCAGCACCAGGAACCCGGCGGCCTGGCGATGAACCTGGCCTGGTGGGTGACCCAGCTGCCCGGCTATGGTGCCGTAGCGGACGTGCCGCGCACGCGTGTGGCAGTCGCCGCGCACCAGTTGCATGATGGCGCCGAGTTTGGTGACCTGGCGCAACAGCAGCAACGCGGAGAGCGCCTGCTGCAGCGCCTGCAGCCCTGGCTGGATCAGATACCGCAAGATACGCTGACACTCAAGGCGCAGCAGCTGGCGCTGGCCACGCTGGTGCGCATGCCGCAGCAGCCGGCTGGCCTGGCGGCGCAGCTGGAGCAATCGCTCGGCACGGCGCTACAGGCACCCACCGCCGCGCAACAGCCAGCCATGCTGCGCCTGCAGGCGGCCGAAGCGCTGGCGCTATCGGCCGCGCGCCGCCAGGATGCAGCCACGGCCAGCCAGTGGCAGGCCTACGCCTGGGAGGCGGTGCCAGCCCCGACCGACATCAAGGCGCAGACGCTGGAAAACACCGCACGCAGCCTGATTCCGCTGCGCATCGCGCTGGCCGCCTGCCAGCCGGGCCAGCCAGCTCCGGCCTTCGATGCCGCACGCCAGGCGCTGGCGCATGGCTATGACATCCGCCAGCTGCGCCGCCAGTACCAGAGCGGCTGGGACCGGCCGCTGCTGCTGCAGGCAGAACAGCCCGGCACGGCCGAGGGTTGCAGCGCGCTGGCCAAGGAATACCAGCAGCTGCTGACGGCGCCGCAGCCGTCCACGCCACGCTGAGCGGATCACGGTGGGATAATAGCCAGCCATGAAGATCTTCCGTGGCTACCGCCTCCCGCCGGACGCACCGCCGTGCGCCCTTACCATCGGCAATTTTGACGGCGTGCACCGTGGCCACCAGGCCATGCTGGCACTGCTGCGCAACGAGGCGCGCCACCGCGGCCTGCCCAGCTGCGCCATGACCTTCGAGCCGCACCCGCGCGACTTTTTTGCCGAGCAGTTCCAGAACCCGGAGCTGGCGCCAGCGCGCATTGCCACGCTGCGCGACAAGCTGTGCGAGCTGTCCAACAACGGCATCGACCAGACCGTAGTCGTGCCCTTCAACGCCGAGTTTTCCTCGCTGCCGCCCGAGGTGTTCATCCGCAAGGTGCTGGTGGAAGGCCTGCGTGCGCAGTATGTGCTGGTCGGCGATGATTTCCGCTTTGGCGCCAGGCGCGCCGGCGATTACGCCATGCTCGACGCCATGGGCCGTGAACTGGGCTTTGAGGTGGCGCGCATGAACAGCTACGAGGTGTCGCGCCCGCTGCAGCCACACGAGCCACTGCCATCCGAGCCCGGCATCCGCGTCAGCAGCACCGAGGTGCGTGCGGCGCTGGCACGCGGCGACATGAACGAGGCTGCCTGGCTGCTGGGTCGCCCGTACAGCATCAGTGGTCACGTGGTGCATGGCCGCAAGCTCGGACGCGAACTGGATTTCCCCACGCTCAACCTGCGCTTCTCGCACTGGAAGCCGGCGGCCAGCGGCATTTTCGTGGTCGAAGTGACCGGCCTGTTTGACGATGGCCGCGTGCTGCCCGGCGTGGCCAACCTGGGCATACGCCCCTCGCTCGATCCGAACGATGTCAATGGCGGCCGCGTGCTGCTCGAGACCTTCTGCCTCGAATGGCCCGACGACCTGCCCGATGGCTATGGCTACGGTAAAATCATCCGCGTGGATCTGCTGCACAAACTGCACGACGAGCGCAAATACGATGGTCTGGCTGCCCTGCGTCAGGGTATTGCCCAGGACTGCGCCGACGCGCGCGCCTGGTTTGCCGACCGCCACAGCGAAACGCGCCGCCAGACCACACGCGACCGAATTTGACGCTGCCCAGCCCCGCAGGCGCAGCAGTTGCCGTGCCCTGCACCCCTGCGTCCCCCTTTTCCCGCCAGGCCGGCCAGCGGCCCTGCAGCCCCAGGAATCTCCCCATGTCCGATACCGACAACAAGACCGATTACAGCAAGACCCTGAACCTGCCCGATACCCCGTTCCCGATGCGCGGCAACCTGCCCAAGCGCGAACCCGACTGGGTGAAGCAGTGGGAAGACAGCGGCCTGCACGCCAAGCTGCGTGCTGCCCGCGCCGGCCGCGACAAGTTCGTGCTTCATGACGGCCCGCCCTATGCCAACGGCCAGATCCACATCGGCCACGCCGTCAACAAGATCCTGAAGGACATGATCGTCAAGGCGCGCCAGCTCAAGGGCCTGGACGCGATCTACGTGCCGGGCTGGGACTGCCACGGCCTGCCGATCGAGAACCAGGTCGAGAAGCTGTTTGGCCGCAATCTGCCGCGCGACGAGGTGCAGGCCAAAAGCCGCGCCTACGCCACCGAGCAGATCGCCAGCCAGATGGCCGACTTCAAGCGTCTGGGCGTGCTCGGTGCCTGGGACAATCCGTACAAGACGATGGACTTCGCCAACGAGGCGAACGAGATCCGTGCGCTGCGCAAGATCATGGAGCGCGGCTTTGTCTACCGCGGTCTGAAGCCGGTCTACTGGTGCTTTGACTGCGGTTCCTCGCTGGCCGAGTTCGAGATCGAATACGCCGACAAGAAGAGCCAGGCGCTGGACGTGGCCTTCCGCTGCGCCGAACCGGAAAAGCTCGCTGCCGCCTTCGGCCTGGCGACGCTGAACGAGCCGGCCTATGTGCTGATCTGGACCACCACCGCCTGGACGATTCCCGCCAACCAGGCGCTGAACGTCAACCCGGAGCTGGACTACGCGCTGGTGCATACCGAGCGCGGCTACCTGCTGCTGGCCAGCTCGCTGGTGAGCCAGTGCCTGGAACGCTACGGCCTGCAGGGCGAGCTGGTCGGCACGGCGAAGGGTCGCGCACTGGAATCGCTGCGCTTCGAGCACCCGCTGCACGATGTGGACGCCGGCTACCGCCGCACCGCCCCGATCTACCTGGCCGACTACGCCACCGATGCCGACGGTACCGGTATCGTGCACGCTGCGCCGGCCTATGGCCTGGATGACTTCCAGAGCTGCATCAGCCATGGCATGCGCTACGACGAGATCCTGAACCCGGTCACCGGCAACGGCACCTACGAGGCCGATTTCCCGCTGTTCGGCGGCCAGCACATCTGGAAGGCGGTGCCGGTGATCATCGACACGCTGCGCCAGGCCGGCCGCCTGTTTGCCGAGCACACCATCAGCCACAGCTACCCGCATTGCTGGCGCCACAAGACGCCGGTGATCTACCGCGCTGCCGCCCAGTGGTTTGTGCGCATGGACGAAGGCGAAGGCGTGTTCACGACCGACAAGGCCGCCCGCAGCCTGCGCGAGACGGCACTGGACGCGATCGAGCAGACCAGCTTCTACCCAGAAAACGGCCAGGCGCGCCTGCGCGACATGATTGCCAACCGCCCGGACTGGTGCATCAGCCGCCAGCGCAACTGGGGCGTGCCGCTGCCCTTCTTCATCCACAAGGACAGCGGCGAGCTGCACCCGCGCACCATGGAGATCATGGAGCAGGCAGCGCAGATGGTCGAGCAAGGCGGCATCGAGGCCTGGAGCAAGGTCACGGCCGAAGAGATCCTGGGCGCCGATGATGCCCAGCATTACAGCAAGGTCAACGACACGCTGGACGTCTGGTTCGATTCCGGCACCACGCACCTGCACGTGCTGCGCGGCAGCCATGCCGGCCTGCTGCAATTCCCGGCCGACCTGTACCTGGAAGGCCATGACCAGCACCGCGGCTGGTTCCACAGCTCGCTGCTGACCGCCTGCGCCACCGATGGCCGCGCGCCGTACAAAGGCCTGCTGACGCACGGCTTTACTGTCGACGGCCAGGGCCGCAAGATGAGCAAGTCGGTCGGCAACGTGGTGGCGCCACAGAGCGTGAGCGACAAGCTCGGCGCGGAAATCATCCGCCTGTGGGTGGCCAGCACCGACTATTCCGGCGACCTGGCGATCGACGACAAGATCCTGGCGCGCGTGGTCGATGCCTACCGTCGCATCCGCAACACGCTGCGCTTCCTGATGGCCAACATCAGCGATTTCGATGCCGCCACGCAGTCCGTGCCGCACGAGCAGCTGTTCGAGGTCGATCGCCATGCGCTGAGCCACGCCGCTGCCCTGCAGGCCGACATCCTGGCGCACTATGAAATCTACGAATTCCACCCCGTCGTCGCCAAGCTTCAGCATTTCTGCAGCGAGTTCCTGGGCGGCTTCTACCTGGACGTGCTCAAGGACCGCCTCTACACCACGCAGGTGGACAGCCGTGCTCGCCGCAGCGCCCAGACCGCGCTGCACCAGATCACGCACGCCATGCTGCGCTGGATGGCACCGTTCCTCAGCTTTACCGCCGAGGAGGCCTGGGCCATCATCGGCAGCAGCGATTCGATCTTTATCGAGGAATACTGCCAGCTGCCGGCACCCGATGCTGTCCTGGACGCCAAGTGGGAACGCCTGCTGGAGATCCGCGCCGCCGCACTGAAAGAGATCGAGGCCGTGCGTGAGCAAGGCCAGGTCGGTGCCTCGCTGCAGGCCGAGCTGACCGTGACCGCCGCGGCCGATGACCTGGCGCTGCTGCACAGCCTGGGCGAAGACCTGAAGTTCATCTTCATCACCTCGAAGGTGACGCTGCAGGCCGGCGAAGCGCTGGCGATCACGGTCACGCCATCCGGCGCGCAGAAATGCGAGCGCTGCTGGCATTACCGCGATGACGTCGGCAGCGATGTCGAACACCCGACGATTTGCGGCCGCTGCAGCAGCAACCTGTACGGCGCCGGCGAACAGCGGGAGTTTGCATAAATGGCGGCCACGCGATCGCGCAACAGCAAGCGCCGCCCGATCCGGGGCTCCCGCGACAGCCTGGTCATGTGGCTGGGCATTGCGGCGCTCTGGTTCCTGTTTGACCAGTTCACCAAGTTCCTGATCCTGGGCCACTACCAGCTCGGCGACAGCACCTATGTCACCAGCTTCTTCAACGTGGTGCGGGTGCACAACTACGGCGCCGCCTTCTCCTTCCTGGCCGGTGCCGGTGGTTGGCAACGCTGGTTCTTCATGGGCATCGGCATCCTGGCGGCCAGCTTCATGGTCTATATGCTGGTGCGCCATCCGGGCCAGCGCCTGTTCAGCTTTGCCATGGCCAGCCTGCTGGGCGGTGCCATTGGCAACGTGCTGGACCGCGTGCTGCACGGCTATGTGGTGGACTTTCTGGACTTCCACTGGCGCTTTCTGGAGCCGCTGTTCTACCGCGGCCACTTCCCCGCTTTCAATATCGCCGATACGGCCATCACGATTGGCGCGATCTGCCTGATCCTGGATGAAATCCTGCGCGTGCGCCGTGGGGCGCGCTGACGCCGAACCTGCAAGGAGTTTCCCGTGAACAATAAGCCTCTCGATATCGTCATCATGGCTGCCGGCAAGGGCACCCGCATGAAAAGCGCCACGCCCAAGGTGCTGCAACAACTGGCGCACCAGGGTCTGGTGCAGCACGTGCTCGATACCGCCGCGCAGCTGCAGGCACGCAAGGTGGTGGTAATCACCGGCCATGGCGCCGAACAAGTCGAAGCCGCCCTGCTGCAGACGGATGAGGCCGCACCGCGCCGCGAATTCGTGCGCCAGATGCCGCAACTGGGCACCGGCCATGCCGTGCAACAGGCGCTGCCGGTGCTGGACGATGACGGCGTGATGGTGGTGCTGTCCGGCGACGTACCGCTGACCGAGGCCGACACCATCCAGCAGCTGCTGGAAGTGTGCAGCGACGAATGCCTGGCACTGCTGACGCTGACCATGGACAACCCGTTTGGCTATGGCCGCGTGCTGCGCAACCCCGATGGCGAGGTCAACCGCATCGTCGAGCAGAAGGACGGCAAGCCGCAAGAGCTGCTGGTGAAGGAAATCTACAGCGGCATCATGGCGGCACCGACGCGCCTGATGCGCCAGTGGCTGGGCCGCATCGACAACCACAACGCCCAGCAGGAGTACTACCTGACCGACGTCGTCAAGCTGGCGGTGGCCGATGGCGTGCCGGTGAAGGCGCACATGATCCACGACGCGGTACAGGTCGCCGGCGTCAACAGCCCGCAGCAGCTGGCCGAACTGGAGCGCGAATACCAGCAGCGCCAGGCGCGCCGCCTGATGGCCGATGGCGTGCGCCTGCGCGATCCGGCGCGCTTTGACGTGCGTGGCACGCTGCAGTGCGGCCAGGACGTGGATATCGACATCGGCTGCGTGTTTGAAGGCAACGTGACGCTGGGCAACCGCGTGAAGATCGGTGCGCACTGCGTGCTGGCCAACTGCACGATTGGCGACGATGTCGTCATCAGCCCGTTCACCCATATCGATGGCGGCAAGCAGCCGGTGCAAGTTGGTGCCGGCAGCCTGATCGGCCCGTTTGCGCGCCTGCGCCCCGGTACCGAACTGGCCGAGGAAGTGCACATCGGCAACTTCGTCGAGGTGAAGAACTCCACCCTGGCCAAGGGGGCCAAGGCGAACCACCTGGCCTACCTGGGCGATGCCACCGTGGGCGAACGCGTCAACTACGGCGCCGGCAGCATCACCGCCAACTATGACGGCGCCAACAAGCACCGCACCGTGATCGAGGCCGATGTGCATATCGGCAGCAACAGCGTGCTGGTGGCCCCGGTCACCATCGGCGCCGGCGGCACCGTGGGTGCCGGCAGCGCGGTCAGCAAGGACACGCCGGCGAATGCGCTGAGCGTGGTGCGCGGCCGCCTGACGCTGAAAGAGAACTACACGCGTCCGGCCAAGATCCAGAAGTAAGCCGCGCGGCCAGCTGCGTCAGAAACTCGATCCCGGCTGCTGCAGGAAGGCCAACTCCTCGGGCGTGGAAACACGTCCGAGCTGCGCATTGCGATGCGGATAGCGGCCAAAGCGTTCGATGATGTCGCGGTGGTGCAACGCAAAGCGGTAGTTGTCTTCCAGCCCCGGCTGGTCAAACAGCTGCACGGACTGCTGCTGGATGACGGCCGACTCGCTGTGCATGTACGGCAGGTAGAGAAAGGCACGCTGCGGCGGCGGCAAGGCCCGGTCCAGCGTGGCGGCCACCGCTTCCTGCGCCAGCACCAGCGCCTGCGCGTCCTGGGCAAAGGCCTGCGCCGTCCCCCGATAGACATTGCGCGAGAACTGGTCCAGCACGATGATCTCGGCCAGCCGGCCACGGATGCTGTCGCGCCAGTGCGCTAGCTCGCCCTGGCTGGCCGCCTGCAGCAGCGCGCCAAAGCGCTCGGCAATCAGCGCATCAAAGGCGGCATCGACTGCAAACCACTGCTTCGGCGTGGTCTCCTCGAACCAGAAGCGCAGCACCGCTTCGGCATCGGGCAGATCAGGCCGGTTCATGCCAGACGCTCCAGCTGGCGGCGCAGCCGCGCCACTTCTTCCATCAGGTCCACGGTGAGGGCCGCCAGCTGCGGGTCGGCCTCGAACTGGCGTTCCAGATCGGCGATGCGGCGCGCGCGCAGCACCATGGTGCAGGAAAAGCGCCAGCTGCCCTGGTCATCGACCTGCACGCGCGGATCGGCCTGGGTCTGGGTGATATCGATCACGCCGTCGTGCACGCGGGCATGCACCCATTCGGGCGCCATGCGGCAGGCGCGGGCCAGCTCCTGCAGCGTCAGTGACTGGTCGGCCAGCAGTTCGGTCAGATCCGCTGGCACGGGGATGGTGGTGGTCAGGTTTGCCATTGTCTGTCTCTCCTTGCTCAGGCCAGGCGCGGGTCGAAGCCAGGATAGGCCTGGGCCAGTGCCGCCCAGGCGGCGCGCTGTTCGTCAGTGACGGCGCCGGGAATTGCCGGCTCCAGTTCCAGATAGAGATCGCCGGGTTCGGCGGCCGGAATGCCGCGGCCCTTCAGGCGCAGCTTGCGACCGCTGCCGGAACCGGCCGGCACGGTGACTTCGACCGTAGTGCCGGCTGGCGTGCCGACCTGGATCGCGCCGCCCAGTGCGGCCTCCCACGGGGACACGCGCACACGCTGCGTGACATCCTTGCCTTCAACGCGCCAGCGCGGATCCGGGCGGAATCGCACTTCCAGCAGCACATCGCCATTGGCGCCGCCGCCAAAACCCGGACCGCCCTGCCCGGCGAGCCGGATCAGCTGACCTTCGCGCACGCCCTTGGGAATCTTCACCTGCAGGCTGCGCTGCTCGGGCACGACCTGGCCGTCATCGCTCAGGCGGGCGCTTTGCAGCGTGATGGTGCGCTCGGTGCCCTGGTAGGCATCGCGCAGCTCCAGTTCGATGCTGGCGTGCAGGTCTTCGCCACGCATGGCGGCTGGACGCTGCTGGCGCCGCGCACGGCCGGCGTGTGCCGCCTGGCCGAACATCTGCTCGAAGAAATCGCTGTACTGGCCTTCGCCACCGCCGTGGAAATCGCCTTCGCGCCAGCTGTAGCCGGCATCCCAGCCCGGTGGCGGCTGGTAGTAGCCGCCGCCCGAAGGCTGCGTGCCAGCCTGGTCGTAGGCGGCGCGCTTCTCCGGATCGGACAGCACGGTATTGGCCTCGTTGATCTCGGCCATGCGCTCAGCGGCATCAGCCTCCTTGCTGACGTCAGGATGGTACTTGCGCGCCAGCTTGCGGTAGGCCTTCTTGATCTCGTCGGCGCTGGCGTTCTTGTCGACGCCCAGCACCTGGTAGTAGTCCTTGAACTCCATCTGCAACAGCTCCTGCATGGTGTGCGCGGCAGGCTGCCACGCCCTGCTCTATTACATGGGGACGAGCAGGCGACTGTCAATCGGACCAAACCTACAGAGGCGGTTTCAGCCTTCGGCTAGCGGCAGGGGCAAGCTGCTGCCGAACTTGGCACGGCGCAGGCTGAAGAAGGAACGCACGTTGCGCACATTGGCCTGCTGGCTGAACAGGCGCTGGCTCACCGCCATGAAAGCCGGCATGTCGGCCACGGTGATGATCAGCACAAAATCCGGCCCGGGCGAGGTGCGGTAGCACTGCTGCACCGCCGGCTCCTGCACCGCCAGCGCCTCGAAGGCGGTCTGGCGCTCTTCGGCCTGCAGGTCGAGCGTGACTTCGACAATCGCGGTGAGGCCGGCGCCGGTGTGCTGGCGCAGCGCATCGGCACCGAGGATGGCCACGGTGCGCTCGATCAGGCCCAGCTGCTGCAATCGGCGCACGCGGCGCAGGCAGGTCGGCGGTGTCAGGTGGCAACGCTCGGCCAGCGCCTGGTTGCTCAGGCTGGCATCGAGTTGCAGCTGCTGCAGGATACGCCAGTCGCTGGCATCAAGCTCTACGCGTTTATCCATTTCAATAGTTGATTATTTTTGAAATATAAATTCAAGCCCTTCGGCTCATGAAATTATCTTTCATTTTTCGTGAATTTTGAACGGTTGCATTTTCAACAAGCCCCTATGATCAGGGATTGGCGTGCCCACGGGGCCTGCCACTTAACCTTGGAGAATAAGAATGTGCGGAATCGTCGCAGGTGTGGGTTCGAACAATGTGGTGCCGGTGCTGGTGCAGGGCCTGCAGCGGCTGGAGTACCGGGGCTATGACTCCTGCGGCGTGGCCGTGTGGAATGACGGCCTGAAGCGCGCGCGCAGCACGGCCCGCGTGGCCGAACTGCTGGAGCAGGTGCAGCAGGACAGTCTGGACGGCTATACCGGCATCGCGCACACGCGCTGGGCCACGCATGGCGTGCCGGCCACGCACAACGCACACCCGCACTTCAGCTTTGGCCCTCAGCCCGAGGGCGCTGCCGTTGAAAGCAAGGCGCGCATCGCACTGGTGCACAACGGCATCATCGAAAACCATGACGAGCTGCGTGCCGAACTGCGTGCCAAGGGCTACCAGTTTGACAGCCAGACCGATACCGAAGTGATTGCCCACCTGATCGATTCCGTCTACGACGGCGACCTGTTCGTGGCCGTGAAGGAAGCGCTGGCGCGCCTGCATGGTGCCTACGCCGTGGCCGTGATCGCCCGTGACGAACCGAACCGCGTGATTGGCGGCCGTGCCGGCTCACCGCTGATCCTGGGCCTGGCCGCTGACGGTTCCAACTACCTGGCCAGCGACGCGATGGCACTGGCCGGCGTGACCGACCAGATCATCTATCTGGAAGAAGGCGACGTGATCGACCTGCAGCCGGGCAAGTACTGGATCGAGAACAAGGGCCAGCGACAGGAAGCCGCTGACCGCCCGGTGAAAACGGTGCACGCCCACAGCGGCGCCGCCGAGCTCGGCCCCTACCGCCATTACATGCAAAAGGAAATCTTCGAGCAGCCGCGTGCGCTGGGCGATACGCTAGAAGGCATCGAGGCATTTGCGCCGACGCTGTTCGGTGACGAGGCCGAAAGCGTGTTCCAGGAGATCGAGCGCGTGCTGATCCTGTCCTGTGGCACCAGCTATTACAGCGGCTGCACCGCCAAATACTGGCTGGAAGCGATTGCCGGCATCCCCTGCGATGTGGAAATTGCCAGCGAGTACCGCTACCGCACCAGCGTGCCGAACCCGAAGACGCTGGTGGTGACCATCAGCCAGAGCGGCGAAACCGCCGACACCCTGGCCGCGCTGCGCCACGCCAAGTCGCTGGGCATGACGCAGACACTGACGATCTGCAACGTGGCCACCAGCGCCATGGTGCGCGAGTGCAAGCTGCACTACATCACGCGTGCCGGTGTGGAAATTGGCGTGGCCTCGACCAAGGCCTTCACCACCCAGCTGGCCGCGCTGTTCCTGCTGACGCAGGCGATTGGCCAGGTCAAGGGCACGATCCCGCAAGCCAAGCAGGACGATTACCTGCAGCGCATGCGTCACCTGCCGGTGGCAATCCAGTCCGTGCTGGCGCTGGAGCCGCAGGTGATCCAGTGGTCGGAAGACTTTGCCAGCAAGGACAACGCGATTTTCCTGGGCCGTGGCATGCACTACCCGATTGCACTGGAAGGCGCGCTCAAGCTGAAGGAGATCAGCTACATCCATGCCGAAGCCTACCCGGCCGGCGAACTCAAGCACGGCCCGCTGGCGCTGATCACCGACGCCATGCCGGTCGTCGTGGTGGCGCCGAATGACGAGCTGATCGACAAGCTCAAGAGCAATATGCAGGAAGTGCGCGCGCGCGGCGGCGTGCTGTACGTGCTGGCCGACGCCGACAGCCAGATCCGCAGCGAGGAAGGCATGCACGTGATCCGCATGCCCGAGCACTATGGCAGCCTGAGCCCGATCCTGCACGTGCTGCCGCTGCAGCTGCTGGCCTACCACACGGCCGTGGCCAAGGGCACGGACGTGGACAAGCCGCGCAACCTGGCGAAGAGCGTGACGGTGGAGTAACCCTTCCGGCAAGCCAACTGGCCTGACAGCAGGCGCCCGGGCAGCCATGCCGGGCGCCTTTTTCATGCCAGCCGTGGCCTGGCCAAGCTAGCGCATCGTCCTCGTCCAGATGCGCTGACACGCTCCGCCAACCAGCAAAGCACGGCCAAAAAACTGCCCGACAGACCCATCTTTGCGTATGATCACACCTGCCGCACCAGCTTATGCTGCGTTGCGGCATTTCCCGTTCCTGATCCCATCACACCATGACCTCTCTTGCTGCCTACGCAGAAGCCGCCTTTCTCGGCCTGCTGCAGGGACTGACCGAATTCCTGCCGATTTCTTCCAGCGCGCACCTGCGCATCGTCGGCCCGCTGCTGCCCTCGGGCGGTGACCCGGGTGCGGCGTTTACCGCCATCACCCAGATCGGCACCGAAGCCGCCGTGCTGATCTACTTCCGGCACGAGCTGTGGGCGATTCTCAAGTCCTGGTGGCAATCCGTGCTGAGCAAGGGCAAGCACATGGATGCCGATGCGCGCATGGGCTGGCTGATCTTTCTGGGCACCATGCCGATCGCCATCCTGGGCCTGCTGTTCAAGGACGCGATCGAGACCCATTTGCGCAATCTCTACATCACCGCCACCATGCTGATCGTGTTCAGCCTGTTCCTGTGGCTGGCCGATCGCATCGCCAAGCAGCGCAAGACGCTGACCGAGCTGAGCTGGCGCGATGGCCTGATCTTCGGCTTTGCCCAGGCGATGGCGCTGATTCCGGGCGTGTCGCGTTCGGGCGGCACGATTACCGCCGGCCTGCTGATGGGCTACACGCGTGAAGCGGCGGCGCGCTACTCCTTCCTGCTGGCGGTACCGGCGGTGCTGCTGTCCGGCGGTTACCAGCTGCTGCGCAGCTTCCAGGTTGGCAGCCCGATTGCTCCTGGCCCGACGGCGCTGGCCACGCTGATTGCCTTTGTCACCGGCTATGCGGTGATCGTGGTGTTCCTGAAGTTCGTCTCCAAGAACTCCTACTTGCCGTTCGTGGCCTACCGCATCGCGCTGGGTCTGCTGGTATTCCTGCTGCTGTCCATGGGCGTGCTGATGCCCTGATGTCGCCAGTGACAGGCCTGCCTGCTGGCAAGCCTGTCATCGCGGCATCACTGCTGCGGCACTGCCTCGGCGGCGGCCTGTTCCGCACGGGCGGCTGCATAGGCAGCACGTGCGGCATCAATCGTGCTGACAGTATCGCCAGCCGGCTCCACGACAGAGCCGGCAGCCGCAGCAGCCGCTTCTGCCTCGGCGATGGCTTCGGCAACTGCCGCTTCGGCGGCCGCCATGGCCGCATCATCAGCCGCACTCCAGGACACCTCATCGGCCTCCTTCTTTCTGGTACTGTCATGCACGCTGGCCAGCACATAGCCGACCAGCGATCCCTTGACCGCCTCGCGCAGGCTGACCGCCTGTTCCGGCACGATTTTCGCTACCGGCTCTGACGGCACATCGCTGTAGATCTTGCGGCCGATGGTCTTGACCTTCACATAGTCCTCTGTGCCACCCAGGTGCAGGTCGTGACGCTTGTCTTCGCGCAGCAGGCGGCCGCTGCGGTCCAGCCACAGCCACTGGGTGATGGTGGAATCGTCCAGCGTGCGCGCTGCCATCTTGCGCATGGCCTGGTCAGATGCCGATGCGTCCTCTTGCGGCACCTCGCTTTTGACGATGTCTTTCGCCAGGGTTTCACTGCTGTCGTCGGTGGCCTGCGCTGCCGCCGACGGCAGTTTGGCCATGTCCGCCGGCTTCAGGAATTCACCGCCCATGTCCACCAGCCCCTCCAGCAGTTCACCCACCTTTTCGCGGCTGCCCTCATCGCGCACCGATTGCACGATGCCGTCCTTGTGGTCACGCAGGAAATCTCGGTTCTGCTGCAGCGCCGCCCGCAACGGCACCTGGTAGCGGATCTTGCGGTAGGCGCCCGGCACCTGCGGGCCGTCTTCCAGCGGCTCAAAACGGATCGCGTCCGCATTGGCGTGTTCCAGCACATAAGTGCGCTGCTGACGCAAGATGCCATAGAGCTTCATGGCATCGACATGCTGGTTCAGCGGTTCCAGGTCAATGCGCACCGGCTTGTCGCGCGTCACCGGGTTCATCAGCATGCTGACGGCTTCGGCGTCCCAGTAGAGCTGGCGCTTGCGCAAATCCAGCAGGAAAGGCATGTGGTAGCTCTGGTGCGTGGTACGCGTGCGATAGTCCATGCCGGAGACATGCTGGACACGGCCATTACCACCATCGACCACGGTATCGCCCTGGAACTTCATGTTGCGCAGCATGTGCAGATAACCGCTGCCCAGATGGCTGGCGATGGTCATCGGCTTCAGATGGCGATTGTCGGCGGCGATGCCGGCCAGCATGTCTTCATCAGTCACTGGCTGTGCTGTCGACTTCCCCGATGATTCCACCGATGCGGCTGCATCGTCTACCGCCGGCTGGCCTGTGATGGCGCGCAAGGCATCGCGCGCTGCGCCCAGCGCCGAACCGACCTCGCCCGTACCCAGGGCGTCGTCGCCCTCGTCATCCATCAGGCCTTCGACCGTCTTCTGCAGCGAGGGCGACAGCTCCACATCTTCCAGCTGCGCCTCGGTCTGCACACGGTAGCTGCCCGCGTCCAGCTGCTGGCGCATGCTGGCCAGTGCGGCGGCAGCGGCCGTGGGGTGCTTGTCGTAGAAGCTGCTGCAGGCGCCGAGCGACCCGGCCAGGGGCAACAGGAACAGCAGGCGGGCATGACGGCGGACGGGAATCGGGGGCATGGCAGGCTCCGGTAACAGGGAAATCGGCTCAATCACGATTATCAGGGGATTCCTGACAGTCCTCTTGTGGCATTCCAGCTGTGTTGCACGCCATACCCACACGCCCCTGGGGATTCGGAGCCATGCCACAATCGGGTTTTATCCTTTACCGATCAGCACCTTGCCCTTGACCGCCATGGACCTCCCCGCCCACCAGCTCAGCATGACCGTGCTGATGACGCCCGATACCGCCAACTTTTCCGGCAATGTGCACGGAGGGCATCTGCTCAAGCTGCTGGACCAGGTGGCGTTTGCCTGCGCCAGCCGCTATGCCGGCCATTACGTGGTGACGCTGAGCGTGGACCAGGTGGTGTTCCGCCAGCCGATCCACGTGGGCGAACTGGTCACGCTGCTGGCGGCCGTCAACTACACCGGCTCCTCGTCAATGGAAATCGGCATCAAGGTGATCGCCGAGAACATTCGCACGCAGGAGCAGCGCCATGTGAACAGCTGCTTCTTCACCATGGTGGCGGTAGATGAAAACGGCAAGCCGACCGCGGTGGCCCCGCTGCGTCCGTTCACGCCGGAGGAAAAGCGCCGCCACGCCGCTGCCGAGTTGCGCAAGACCATGCGCCGTGAAATGGAGCAGCGTTACGCGGCCATCCGCCACGACGCCTGAATCAGCTTCTGCGGGGACGCATCGGCCCCCGCCCGGTCAGCCCTTGAACACCGGCTGGCGCTTTTCCAGGAAGGCGTCGATGCCCTCGGCGGCATCGTCTTCCATCATGTTGCAGGCCATCGATTCGGCGGCCAGCGCATAGGCATCAGCCAGTGGCAGCTGGCGCTGGCGCTGGAACATCGCCTTGCCATGGCGGATCGCCGCCGGGCTCTTGGCGCAGATGCTGCTGGTGTATTCGGCAATCGCGGCATCGAGCTGATCGGCCGGCACCACGCGGTTCACCAGGCCCCAGTCCTGCGCCGTGGGCGCATCGATGAAGCGGCCGGTAACCAGCATATCAAAGGCATTTTTCACGCCCACGTTGCGTGACAGCGCCACCGAGGGCGTGGCGCAGAACAGGCCGACGTTGATGCCCGATACGGCAAAGCGCGCTTCTTCCGCCGCCACCGCCAGATCGCAGGTCGCAACCAGCTGGCAGCCGGCGGCAGTGGCCACGCCATGCACGCGCGCAATCACCGGCACCGGCAGCGCCACGATGGACTGCATCAGCGCCGCACAGCGCGCAAACAGGGTCTGGTAGTACTCCTTGCGGTACTGGCTGCGCATTTCACGCAGGTCGTGGCCAGCGCAGAAGGCCTTGCCACGCGCGGCGATCACCACGCAGCGGATGCTGCTGTCGGCGGCAATCTCGGCCAGGGCCGCTTCCAGTGCGCCAATCATCGCTTCGGACAGCGGGTTGAACTGGCGCGGACGGTTCAGCCACAGGGTGCAGACGCCATCGGCGCGCTCCAGTTGCACATAGGGTTCGGTATCGGGCGTATCGGGGGTGGCGGTACTGCTCATGCGTGCTCCAGTGACAAATCGGACTACAGGATACACTGGGACATTCCAACCCGCCATGGGCTGTTTCCCGCAACACAGCCCCATTCCCTGTCATGACTGCTGCTGTTTCCGCCCCTCCCCGCCTGCCCGGTGTCCGCATCTACATGGTGGGTGGTGCCGTGCGCGATGCCCTGCTAGGCCTGCCCGTGCAGGACCATGACTGGGTCGTCGTCGGGGCCACGCCGGAGCTGATGGTGCAGCACGGCTTTGTGCCGGTGGGCAAGGATTTTCCGGTGTTCCTGCACCCGGACACGCACGAGGAATACGCGCTGGCGCGTACCGAGCGCAAGACGGCGCGGGGCTACAAGGGCTTTGCCGTCCATGCCGATCCCGGTGTGACGCTGGAAGAAGACCTGGCGCGTCGCGACCTGACCATCAACGCCATCGCCCAGGCCGAAGATGGCAGCCTGGTCGATCCGTTCCACGGCCAGCGCGACCTGCAGCAGCGTGTGCTGCGCCATGTGACCGATGCCTTTGGCGAAGATCCAGTGCGCATCCTGCGGCTGGCGCGCTTTGCCGCGCGTTTCAGCGATTTCCGTACCGCGCCCGAAACGCTGGCGCTGATGCAGCAGATGGTGGACGATGGCGAAGTGGATCATCTGGTGCCGGAACGTGTCTGGCAGGAAATCAGCCGCGGCCTGCTGGAACAGCGCCCCTCGCGCATGCTGCAGGAATTGCGTGCCAGCGGCGCCCTGCAGCGCATCCTGCCCGAGGTGGCGGCGCTCTATGGCGTGCCGCAGCGCGCCGAATTCCACCCGGAAGTCGATACCGGCGTGCACCTGGAAATGGTGCTGGACATGGCGGCGCGGCTGGACACGCCGCTCACCGTGCGCTTTGCCTGCCTCTGCCACGATCTGGGCAAGGCGACCACGCCGGCCGATGTGCTGCCGCGCCATATCGGCCACGAGCAGCGCAGCGTGAAGCTGCTGCGCCAATTGTGCGAGCGCCTGCGCGTGCCGGTGGCCTGCCGGGAGCTGGCCGAAGTGGTGGCACGCGAGCACGGCAACATCCACCAGAGCCTGGACTTTTCTGCCGCGGCCACGGTGCGCCTGCTGGAACGCTGCGATGCCTTGCGCCAGCCCGAGCGCTTTGCCGAGGTGCTGCTGGCCTGCGAATGCGATGCACGCGGCCGGCTTGGCTTTGATGAGCGCCCCTACCCGCAAGCGGCGCGGTTGCTGGCGGTGCTGGAGCGGCTGCGCACGCTGGATGAAGGCGCGATTGCGCGCAGCGTGCAGCAGCGCTGGCAGGAGCAGCCCGCGGACACGCGTGAGCGCAACCCGGGCGAGCTGATCCGCCAGGCGATTCACATCGAGCGCGTGCGGCTGCTGGAAGCCGCCACCGACTGAGACAGGACGAAAAAAGCCGGCACAAGGCCGGCAAAGGAGTGGTTCTTTCTTGCCCGATCCCGGCCGCCTCTGCGGACTGGCGGGATCGGGCAGCATGATCAGATGATCATGAAATCGCTGCTGCTCAGCGGGGCCAGGTTCTGCAGCTTGGCAAAATCCACGGCCGGGCCGGCACCATTGCCATCGGCATCGTAAGACAGCATGCCGGTGGCGCTGTCGTACAGCACGGTCGGGTCAGCCGTGGTGGCAGCGCCACCGACCACCAGATTCACCATACCGCCAGCCGTCAAGCCAGCAAACACATCGGAAGCCAAGACCAGCTTGTCTGCGCCATTGCCGAAATCGGTAATGGTGTCGACGTTGCCGCTGCCCAGAGGCGCGTTGAAGACGAAACGGTCTGCGCCAGCGTTACCGGTCAGCGTGTCGTTGCCGGCACCGCCCACCAGGTAGTCAGCGGCAGCGCCACCGGCCAGGGTATCGGCATTCGCCGTGCCCTGCAGGTAAAGCGGATCGGTACTGTCCGGATCGACCGCGTCTTCCCAGTTCTTGTAGCCTTCCAGCACGATCTCGACCGAGCCGGTCACCAGGTCACCATCGGCATCGCGATAGTCGTAGCTGATGGTTTCTTTATGGCTGCCACCAATGCCCACGTTCAGCTGGCCGTAGTCGCTGAGCGTGAAAGTGTAGGAACCATCCGCCTTGCCGATGAAAGTGCCCCACTGGCTGGTGTGCACAGCCCACTCCACATCACCTTGCGGCGTGTGGTCAGCACCCGTCTGCAGGCCACCGTTGGCAAAGATGTTGCTGCTGACCGGGGCCACTTCGTGTTCGGCTTCGACTACGGCGTAGATCTGGAAGGAGTTGCTCGATTCTTCCTTGCTGGTCACGCGCTGCACATAGTTGCCTGCGGCATTGCGGAAGCCCTTGATCACCAGCGCGTACTGGCCTTCACCAGAGGCATTGTCCAGCACGAACTTGAGCGAGCCATCCGGCAAGACTGTGCCACCGCTGCCGCTGACCGGCTGGATCTCGATGATGTCATCCGGATGGGGGCCGTTGTTCGGCGTTTCCGTGTGGTCCAGCTTGAACTGGCCGGTCAGGGTCTGTTTCACGCCATTGACCGTCACGTCGAAGGTGAGCTCCACGGTCACGTAGTCGAGCGCAGCTCCAGAGATCGGATTATTCACGTGGGTAAAGTCACCCAGCTTGAAAATCTCACCCAGCGGCGCAGCACTGCCGGTGCCAACGAACGCCGGGTTGTCTACCAGGCTGTAGCTGGAGTAACCGCTCCAGCCGCCCCACTGGACCTTGTCGATGTAGTCGTCCGCATCATTGTCGAAACGATTGCCAGAAGGTACCTCGTTGCCATTGTCCAGCACATAGCCGATGAAGCCGGCCTGCAGGTTGTTGACCACCAGACTGTCCACCGGCACCGCCACTTCGTGGTGCACGCCGGTCACAACCGGACTGTCATCCTCGACCTGCACCGTCAGCGTCTGCGGCGCGCTGTAGAAGCGGCCGTCAAACACCTTGACCTCGAAATCGATGTCGAGCACATCCTCGCCCTGCTGGGCATGGTCCAGCGGCTGATGCAGAGTGACCGTGTAGCCGGCCTGGTACTGGTCAGTCTCGCCAGCCACCGCACTGATCTCTCCCATCTTGACGGTGATGACATCTTCACGGCCAGTGCCGGTTTCCACATAGCCCACGATCTCGCCCGGCGTGGTACGGTCCCACAGCACGGTCTTGCCACCCGAGGTGTAGGCACCAATCGGGCTGTTGAACTGGAAGCTCAACTCTGCCAGCAGGCTATCCGTATCGCTGAACAGGACGGCACCGGTGGCGACTGTCACCGTGGTGACGTTGGTGGTGTCATCGCCAGGCACCAGGCCATCGGTATCCGGCAGGCCATGGGGCAGGCCTTCTTCCGACACGCGTACGGCGGCCACGTCCTGCAGCACCATGGTCGGCGGCTCGGCAATGCCGGCCAGCGTGATGTCCAGCTGGCTGGCAGCCAGGTCACCGTCGCCATCGACCAGTTGCAGCGGCAGCTTGAACTGGTAGTCCAGCTCGTTCAGAACGGCCGAGACCGGTTCCGTGACCTTGAACTTGATGTCCGGCGTCAGCGCCTTCACCTCGAGACGGTTGTAGCCGTCGGCGGTGTAGACCGCGACCTGGGTACCGATCATGATGTTGCTCAAGTCTGCCGTGCCATCATCCTTGAAGGTCACCGCAAAACCGCCATTCTCTGTCGGCGGCGTCACGCCACGGCTGAACAGATAGGTACTGGTGCCATACATCACGGCCACGGTGGTGACAGGATCGGTCACGCCATCCGCCAGCGTGTAGCTGCCGGTGTTCTCACCGTCGTTGGTGTCATCCACGGCACGCAGGTTGACGGCCACGTTGTCCTTGTGCATAAAGCCGATGCCGGCACCTTGGGCGACGTAGTGCTGCTGGAAGGTATAGCCTTGCGGGACTGCCGCAGGCTGCAGGTCGATCACATAGTCGATCCGCATGGTTTCACCCTGCTCCATCAGGTTGTCGTCCACGCCACCGCTGCCGGTGCTGGTGTTGACCGTGCCAGGAGTTCCGTTTGCCTTCACGCCAGTCAGCAGCAGGTCCTTGCTCTGGTCAACGGTGAGCGCATAAAAGCCGTTCCACGTGTCCAGGCCACCCTTGAAGGCATAGCCGCTATCGGCACTGAAATCAATCTCCTTGGTCAGATCGACCGGACGCGTCATGACCAGGCTGTATTCCGAGTTGGCCGGATCCAGCGTAATCTTGAACACCTCGCTCTGTGCCGCGGTGCCATGGTTGGTCACTGCCTGCAGCACCAGTCCACCATCACTCAGCACATAGGTGATCGGCAGGCCGCCCGCCACCATGCCCTTGCCATCGGCGCCCAGCGCCGGCTGGCCGTTCAGATCCGGATTGAAGCGCACGCTGCCGCCGTCGGCGCCATAGCTGTCGGCAAATGCCTTGTCCAGCGTATCGAGCGAGAAGACCGGCGCATTGCCAGCCTTGTTCTTGACGGTCACGGCGTTCACCATCGCATCCACCGGCGTGTCGTCGTTGATCTGCACCTTGAGCGTGGCCTTGGCCGTATCGCCATCGCCGTCCTTGACCGTGACGCTGAAGCTGAAGGTATCGGTTTCTTCCACACCATCCGGCGCTGTAGTCGGCTTGGAGCTGACTACCGGCACGAACTGCTCATAGGCGTACGAGCCATCGGCGTAAACCGTCAGCACCGCCACCTTGGTGATACTGTCGCTGGTGCCGGTCAGCGTGACGTAGCCATTGGCGGCGAGGTCACCGGCCTGCGTCCAGGTGATGGCTTCCTGCGTGGCCATGCGGCCTGCGCTGGCATCGACGTAGATCGCCTTCATCGCCAGATCGCCCGTCGCGGCCTCCAGCAGCAGGGACTGCACGCCATCCGCGCCGGCAGAGAACAACTGGCCGGCTGTCGTCCTGGCAATCGCCTTGGCGTCGGCCACATCGCCAGTGCCGCCGGCATTGCCGCCCAGTTGGGCATCGTCGTCCAGCACGACGTCAGCTGTCACCGTATAGGCCATCGGGACATCGTCATTGATCTGCACGTTCAGCGTCGTGCTGGCCTTGTCACCATCACCGTCGGTGACGGCGATGCCGAAGGCAAAGCTGGCATCTTCTTCCACGCCATCAGACGAAGCCGTGCCGTGCGCGACTGGCTTGAATTGCGTGTAGGTATAGCTGCCGTCTTCCTTTACCAGCAGTTGGGCCGCCGTGATGCTCTCCCCCTTGACACTGATGCTGCCCACCAGGTTGTAGCCATCGCCAGGGTTTTCCGGAGCGTATGGGATCCAGCTCACGGCATGCTGGGTAGCCACGCCGAATTCGCAGACATGGATCACGGTCATGGCGGGCGGCGTCAGCGTCAGGCTGTCCAGGCCATCGGCACCAGGGGTAAACAGGCCAGTGCCGGAGGCTTCTTTCAGGTAGGTTTCGCCAGCCGTGGTGTTGGCATTCGGCTGGGCGTCATCGTCCAGCAGGGCCGTAGCGGGCTGCTTGACGGTCGGCGCATCGTCGTAGAACTGCAGGCTGGTGCCCAGGTTCACGCTCTCCTTGGCAATGTCACCATCGCCGTCAGTCACCGTCAGCGTCAGCTGCACGGCGGCAGCCGCCACGCTCACGGATTCATCCTGCGTGGCCGGATCAGCGTGCTTGACCGCGCGTTGCTGGTCCAGTTTCAAGCTGGTGTCGCCCACGAGGCTGAGTTCGAACACCGTGACTTCGGTTCCGGCATCGCTGACGTAACCCAGTACCTTGTCGCCCACCAGTTTCAGCAGCACTGTTTCGCCAGTGGCGGTATCGACCAGACCGCTTTCCACTGCGGCATCGACAGCCAGGCTGTACACCCTGCTGGCTTCGCCATCGGCACCTGCCGTGACGGTGAACAACGCGGCCGGGATGGCGACGGTGGCGTCCGTGGTCAGGGTGGTTTCGTCCACCGTCAGCGCCGGCGCTGCCGTGGCGTTGGCCAAGATGCTCGGCACATCATCCACAATCTTCACGCTCAGCGTACCGCCGATCGTGTCGTCATCCTGGTCAACCAGCTGGACCGTGAAGTGCTCGAACAGCTCGGTATCCAGCGCCGGCTTGGTGTGCAGCTCCGCATCCTTCAGGGTGTAGACATACACCACCTCGCCAGTGGCGGCGTCATAGCTCTGGATATTGAGCTCGTTACCCATGGGCGTGGTGATCACTGCAGCCGTGAACACGTCATCGGCAATCACGATGGTGCTGCCAATGGTCAGCGACTTGATACCGTCCGGAGACTGGATCTTGAAGCTGCCCTGGGCACTCTCACTCGTCAGTGCAGGCTCGCTGCCCTGGCCGTCCAGCGCCTTCTCGTACACCGTGGCATCACCGCCTGCGGTGCTGGGCGTCAGGTCCGTGATCGTCGGCGTAGCGTTGCCGATACTGATCGTCAGCGTGGCCGTGTCCGTATCGTTGTCGCCATCGGTCAGCGTGTAAGTGAACACGTCTTCCACATCACCAGGGCTGTCGGCGTCGCGCTGGTAGCTATAGCTGCCATCGGCGCTGATTGTCAGCACGCCATACTTGCCGATGATGGTGGTATCGCCCGATTCGGCAACAGCAACTGCCGCAGTGGCCGCCGTCGTCGGCACCACCTGGGTCACTGTGGCGCCGTCTGCGCCTTCGGTATCGTTGTCCATGACATTGCCGGTCACGGCATCATGGCTGCCGCTGGGCACCGTATCGGTATCGAGCTCGGCCGTGGGCACGTCGTCCACGATATTGATCACCAGATCAGCAGCCGGAGCCGGGTCACCGTCCAGGTCCTTCACCACCACCGCAAAACTCACGCTGTCCGGATCGACCAGGGTGTTGTCCAGCAGCGTATACGTGTAGTGGATCACGCCTGCGCCCGTGGTCGGCTCGTAGGTGTAGTAGCCCTTGAGCTCACCGGTATCTGTTGCCTCCAGCACCGCTTCAGTGGTGCCCAGCAGATAGCCACCCAGGCTCACCTCGGACACACCGTCCTTGCTGGTGAAGGTGATTGTGCCGCTCGTGGTCTCTGTATCCGCCGTCTCGTCCGAACCCTCCGGTTCGCCGGTACGCGCCGGCAGGCCGGATTCGTATACCACGGCACCATCCTGACCCGCCACCGGGATCACCGGCGTTGTCGGCGTGGAGTCCTCGATCGTGATCGTCAGCGTGGCCGTGGCCGTATCGCCGTCACCATCCTGGATCGTGTAGGTGAACACGTCCGTCACGCCACCTTCGGTGGTGGCCGCATCGCGCTGGTAGCTGTAGCTGCCATCGGCATTGAGCGTCAGCGTGCCGTACTGACCCGGCACCTCCGTGCCGGCCTCCTGCACATCACCGGCTTGCGGCTGCACGCCCACCACTTCTGCGCCGTCCGCGCCTTCGGTGTCGTTGGCCATCACGTTGCCCGTGATCGCGGCATAGGTGCCGCTAGGCACGCTGTTGGTATCCGGCTCGGCCGTGGGCACGTCGTCCACGATATTGATCACCAGATCAGCAGCCGGAGCCGGGTCGCCGTCCAGATCCTTCACCGCCACGGCAAAACTCACGCTGTCCGGATCGACCAGGGTGTTGTCCAGCAGCGTATACGTGTAGTGGATCACGCCTGCGCCCGTGGTCGGCTCGTAGGTGTAGTAGCCCTTGAGCTCACCGGTATCTGTTGCCTCCAGCACCGCTTCAGTGGTGCCCAGCAGATAGCCACCCAGGCTCACCTCGGACACACCGTCCTTGCTGGTGAAGGTGATC
This sequence comes from Brachymonas sp. J145, assembly GCF_036312245.1. Classification (NCBI taxonomy): domain Bacteria; kingdom Pseudomonadati; phylum Pseudomonadota; class Betaproteobacteria; order Burkholderiales; family Comamonadaceae; genus Allobrachymonas; species Brachymonas sp. J145. The sequence goes on from NZ_JAZDCI010000008.1 coordinate 106,164, forward strand.
GTGCCGCTGGTGGTCTCGGTATCTGCCGTCTCGTCCGAACCTTCCGGTTCGCCGGTACGCGCCGGCAGGCCGGATTCGTATACCACGGCACCATCCTGACCCGCCACCGGGATCACCGGCGCTGTCGGCGTGGAGTC